>NZ_JBHYZV010000070.1:0-38954 GCF_042753905.1 Streptomyces sp. NPDC059248
GGGTACTCCCGGCGCCACCTGCCGGACGACGCGCTCAGGCGTCGATACGTGAACGGTCCAGCGTCGCCGCGGAGCTGGTGATGAACTCCTTGCGGGGCGCCACCTCGTTGCCCATCAGCAGGTCGAACACCTGCTCCGCCGCCTCCAGATCACCGATGTTGATCCGGCGCAGCGTCCGGTACCGCGGATCCATCGTGGTCTCAGCCAGCTGGTCGGCGTCCATCTCGCCCAGACCCTTGTACCGCTGCACCGAGTCCTTGAAGCGGATGTTCTTGCGCTGGAACTCCAGCAGCGTCTGCCGCAGCTCGTTGTCCGAGTAGGTGTAGACGTACTTGTCCTGGCCCTTCTTCGGCTGCACCAGTTCGATCCGGTGCAGCGGCGGCACGGCCGCGAAGACCCGCCCGGCCTCCACCATCGGGCGCATGTAGCGCTGGAAGAGCGTGAGCAGCAGGCAGCGGATGTGAGCGCCGTCGACATCGGCGTCCACCAGCAGCACGATCTTCCCGTACCGGGCCGCGTCGAGGTCGAAGGTCCGCCCGGACCCCGCTCCTATGACCTGGATGATCGCCCCGCACTCGGCGTTCTTCAGCATGTCGGAGACCGACGACTTCTGAACGTTGAGGATCTTGCCCCGGATCGGCAGCAGCGCCTGGAACTCGCTGTTCCGCGCGAGCTTGGCGGTGCCGAGCGCGGAGTCGCCCTCGACGATGAAGAGCTCACTCCGCTCGACGTCGTCGCTGCGGCAGTCGGCGAGCTTGGCGGGCAGCGACGAGGTCTCCAGCGCCGTCTTCCGCCGCTGTGCGTCCTTGTGCTGGCGGGCCGCGATCCGGGTCCTGGCGGCGGCCACGGCCTTGTCCAGGACGGCCCTGGCCTGCGCCTTGGCGTCGCGCTTGGTGGAGGTGAGGAACGCCTTCAGCTCCTTGGCCACCACATTGGCCACGATCCGGTTGGCCGCCGACGTGCCCAGTACCTCCTTGGTCTGCCCTTCGAACTGCGGCTCGGCGAGCCGTACGGTGACGACGGCGGTGAGCCCTTCGAGGGCGTCGTCCTTGACGATGTCGTCCTCGGCGACCCGGAGCAGCTTGGCGGAGCGGAGGACCTCGTTCATCGTCTTGGTCACGGAGCGTTCGAACCCGGTGACATGGGTTCCGCCCTTGGGCGTGGCGATGATGTTCACAAAGGACCGGACGGTCGCGTCGTACCCCGTACCCCACCGCAGGGCGATGTCGACGGCGAGTTCGCGGGTGACCTCGGTCGGGGTCATGTGGCCGCGTTCGTCGAGGACCGGGACCGTCTCCTTGAAGGTGCCCTGTCCGGTCAGCCGCTGCACGTCGCAGACGGCCTTGTCCTGCGCCAGGTAGTCGCAGAACTCACTGATGCCGCCGTCGAAGCGGAAGATCTCCTGGCTCTTGCCCTGTCCCTCCAGATCCCGCTCGTCACGGACCACGATGGTCAGCCCGGGGACGAGGAAGGCGGTCTGCCGGGCGCGCTGGTGGAGGTGCTCCAGCGACAGCTTCGCGTCCTTGAGGAAGATCTGCCGGTCGGCCCAGTACCGCACCCGGGTGCCGGTACGGGTCTTGGGTACGCGCTTGCCCTTGCGCAGTCCGTTCGCCGGGTCGAAGGGGGCGTCGGGCCCCTGCTCGGTGAAGATGCCGGGCACACCCCGGCGGAAGCTGATCGAGTGGGTGGTGTTGCGGTCCACCTCGACGTCGAGCCGGGCGGAGAGCGCGTTCACCACGGAGGCGCCGACGCCGTGCAGGCCACCGGAGGCCGCGTAGGAGCCGCCGCCGAACTTCCCGCCGGCGTGCAGCTTGGTCATCACGACCTCGACTCCGGAGAGTCCGGTCTTCGGCTCCACGTCGACCGGGATGCCCCGGCCGTTGTCCTGGACCTCGACCGATCCGTCGTCGTGGAGGATCACCTCGATGTGGTCGCAGTGCCCGCCGAGCGCCTCGTCGACGGAGTTGTCGATGATCTCCCAGAGGCAGTGCATCAGACCGCGGCTGTCGGTGGATCCGATATACATGCCGGGGCGCTTGCGGACGGCTTCGAGGCCTTCGAGGACGAGCAGGTGCCGCGCTGTGTAGTTGGAGCCGTCACGCTCCGCTGTCAGCAAAGCTGTGGACGGCACGGACGTTTCGGCGGTCACGCGGTTCGCTCCTCGCTGAATTTCAGATGTGACCCAATGGGGTAAGGGCCCGGCGTCGGTCGCCGGTCAGAGGGTACCGAGCCCTGATAGAGCCGATGTAACGCCACCCTCGCAATTTCGGGCCCCGACCCATTGTCGCACGGGTGTTCGATAGCCTGATGGGGTGACGTGAACATCACGTTCCCTTCCAGGCATGAACCATTTAGGCTCCGGGCACGTCCTCATGAACACCGGCAAGCCAGCCGGGAGGGCAAACGAGACAAGTAACGCAAGCAACGCGAAACCCGTAGAGCGCAGCAATACGGCTCATTCGCCGCCACCTGGTAGCAGACGGCCGCCTCGAGAGGAACTTTCGAGGAAAAGCCCCGAGCGGGAACGTTTTCGGGCTGGTTGGATGTTGACCCTGGTACGACAGCTCGTCGAGCTAGAGAAGAGGCGACGTGACTACTGTTCTGACACCCGCGAGCCCGCTGACGGCCGCTGACCGCTGTGACCGCTGCGGCGCCCAGGCATATCTGCGCGTCGTGCTGACCAGCGGCGGTGAACTGCTCTTCTGCGCCCACCACGGGCGTAAGTTCGAGCCGGAACTCAAGAAGATCGCCGCGGAAATACAGGATGAGACCGACCGACTCACGGCCGTGCCGGCCGGTGCCGGGCAAGAGGATCACTGACACCTCACATCCACGACGAGCGATGGCCGGTCCAGGATCGGCCGATGGGCGGTCACCCCTGATCAGCAGGGGAGACCGCCCGCTCTCGTCCGCCGCCCGGGCCCCAGGGGACCCGGCGGCCACTCCCGGTTACGGCAGCGGCACCGCGGATACCCGGGTGTAGACCCCCGGACTGTCCGCCCGTCCGCAGCCGCTCCCCCACGACACCAGCCCGATCAGCTTCCCGCGGGCGACCAGCGGCCCTCCGCTGTCCCCCTGGCAGGCGTCGTGGCCGCCCCGGGTGTCTCCGGCGCAGACCATCGTCGCGGCCTCGTAGCGGCCGCCCAGGCCCCCGGGATAGGCCGTCTGGCAATTGCGGTCCGCCAGGACGGTCACATCGGCCGACCGGAGCGCCGTGGCATAGCTGCCGTTGCCTTCCGTGTCCCCCCAGCCGTACACCTTCGCCGCCGTCCCCGGGACGTACGCCGGATCCCCCTCGGGCGCGACCTGGATCACCGACTCCGCCGACAGCGGCTCCGCCAGGGTCAGCACGGCCAGGTCCGAACTGTTGGTCAGCGGGTTGTACGCGGGTGACACCTTGCTGTCGCTCACCGGGATCTCCCGGCCCTCGGACGACGTCAACTCGGTCCGCCCGGCGATCACCCGCAGATCCCGCACCTGGGAGACGTCTCCGCCGAGAACGGTCCGGCTCAGGCAGTGCGCCGCCGTCATGACCTTCGTCGGCGCGATCACGACACCGCCGCAGAACTGGCCCCCGCGCGTTCCCCCGAACCGGTCACGGCTGGCGAGCGCGACGACCCAGGGCGTATCCGACACCCGCACCGGGAAGCCGCCCACGACAACGCTGTCGGCCGCGGCCGGGGTGGGTTTCACCAGGGGCGGTACGGCCCCGGCGGCGGCGAGGGCGAGCGTTCCGGTCAGGGCTCGGACGAGAAGAGGGCGCATACGGTCTCCTGACTCAGCGTGAGTGGCGTCCACTCAGCGTCAGCCAGTGGACCTCCGCGCGCACCCCAGCGACACACGATGCTGACGGACTCACGTTCGTACGACCCTCCGGGCGCGCCCGGAGCCGCCCTCCAGCGGTGGATCCCGCCCTTCCGGGGACGGCCGAAGGGCCCGCCTCCCGTGGGGAGGCGGGCCCTTCGTGACACCGGGGTGCCTCGTCGTGACGACGGCCGGGCCGGGTCGCCCCGGCAACAGCCGTCAGTCCAGGTAGTCCCGAAGGACCTGCGACCGCGACGGGTGGCGCAGCTTCGACATCGTCTTGGACTCGATCTGCCGGATCCGCTCCCGGGTCACCCCGTAGACCTTGCCGATCTCGTCCAGCGTCTTGGGCTGGCCGTCGGTGAGACCGAAGCGCATGGAGACCACACCGGCCTCGCGCTCGGAGAGCGTGTCGAGCACGGAGTGCAGCTGCTCCTGGAGGAGCGTGAAGCTGACGGCGTCGGCCGGCACGACGGCCTCGGAGTCCTCGATCAGATCGCCGAACTCGCTGTCGCCGTCCTCGCCCAGCGGGGTGTGCAGGGAGATCGGCTCACGGCCGTACTTCTGGACCTCGATGACCTTCTCGGGGGTCATGTCGAGTTCCTTGGCCAGCTCCTCCGGGGTGGGCTCGCGGCCCAGGTCCTGGAGCATCTGGCGCTGGACACGGGCCAGCTTGTTGATGACCTCGACCATGTGGACCGGGATACGGATGGTGCGCGCCTGGTCGGCCATGGCGCGGGTGATCGCCTGCCGGATCCACCAGGTGGCGTACGTGGAGAACTTGTAGCCCTTGGTGTAGTCGAACTTCTCCACCGCGCGGATGAGACCCAGGTTGCCCTCCTGGATCAGGTCCAGGAAGAGCATGCCGCGGCCGGTGTACCGCTTGGCGAGCGAGACCACGAGCCGGAGGTTGGCCTCCAGCAGGTGGTTCTTGGCGCGGCGCCCGTCCTCGGCGATGATCTCCAGCTCGCGCTTGAGCTTGGGCGCCAGCTTGTCGGAGTTCGCCAGCTTGTCCTCGGCGAAGAGACCGGCCTCGATGCGCTTGGCCAGCTCCACCTCCTGCTCGGCGTTGAGGAGGGGGACCTTGCCGATCTGCTTCAGGTAGTCCTTGACGGGGTCGGCCGTGGCACCGGCGACCGCGACCTGCTGCGCGGGCGCGTCGTCCTCGTCCTCGTCCGAGAGGACGAAGCCCTTGCTCTCGCCTTCGGTCTCTTCCTCGTCCTTGCCGCCGGGCTGGGCGTCCTCGAGCAGCTCTTCGCCCTCGGCCGGTTCGTCGGCGTCCTTCTTGGACGCCGTCTTCTTGGCCGTGGTCTTCTTCGCGGCGGTCTTCTTCACCGCGGTCTTCTTGGCGGCGGTCTTCTTGGCCGCCGCCTTCTTGGCGGGCGTCGCCGACTCGTCACCGGCCTGCGCGTCGACGGTCTCGGCCGTCGGGGCCGCGGTGGCCGCGACGGTCTTCGACGTGACGGTCTTGGCCGCGACGGTCCTGGTGGCGGTGCGCTTCGCCGGGCTCTTCGCAGCGACGCTCTTGCGGGAGCGCTTGGGCGACTCTGCGGCACTGACCATCAGCGTCACACCCTCTTCCTCGAGGATCTGGTTGAGGCTGCGCAGTACATTCTTCCACTGGGTTGGCGGAATCTGGTCAGCCTCGAAGGCCCGCCGCACGTCATCGCCGGCGATCTGCCCATCAGCCTTTCCCCGCTCGATGAGCGCCATCACGGATTCGGACTCGGCGATCTCCGGCGGGAGCGTACGGGATGTGCTGGCCGACACGAACAACCTCTCGGAACGATGGAAACGGCTTCCGGCTCAGCCCATGATCGGGCCGGAGCCGACGACCACCGGGCTGCGGATGTGCCGGTGGCGCGGGCGGAACACACCTCGGAACTGAACAGCGCCGTCAACGGCTGCTGTATTCCCTTCCTCGGCGGTCACCTCTTAGGTCATCGCACTGCTTCGAGGAGCGTTACGCCCATTCCACGTGGCCCGAGTCACACCGCAAGAAGGATGAAAGGCATAGATCGGATATTCTGCGCGCAACCGTGCCGCCGGACTCCCGCGGAATCCGACGGCACGCGCGTGTACGGGCACGGTGCGTGTACGCCTCCGTACGCCCGGCCCCGCGGCCGGGCGCTCAGTGCTCACGCGGCGCGGGTACGACGCGCTCCACTTCGGGGTGGACGGTCAGCAGTTGCCGCATGGCCGACTCGGCGGCGGCGGAGTCACCGGCGGCGAGGGCGTCGGCGATGCGCGCGTGATGGGTGAGGGAGACGTCGGTGGGCCGGTCACAGCCGGTGACGGGTCCGCCGGACACCTGGAGCGCGGCGGAGACGATGCCGGAGAGGTGCTCCAGCATGCGGTTCCCGGCGAGCTGGATGAGCAGGGTGTGGAACTCGGCGTCGGCCCGGGCATGGGTGATGGCGTCCCCCTGGGCGAGGGCGTGCCCCATGATCTCCACCATGTCGCCGAGCCGCTGCTGGACGTCCTCACGGCCGTGGCCCGCGGCCAGCCGGGCGGCGAGCGGCTCGATGGTCCACCGCAGCTCGGACAGCTCACGGCGCTGGTCGTCGCGCTGGGGCCCGAAGGCGCGCCACTCGATGATGTCGGGGTCGAGCAGGTTCCAGTCGCTGACCGGGCGTACCCGCGTACCGACGTTCGGGCGGGCGCTGACCAGGCCCTTGGCCTCCAGGACGCGCAGCGACTCGCGGACGACGGTACGGGAGACCTCGAAACGCTGGCCGATCTCCTCGGGAACGAGCGGGCGGTCGGCGCCCAGGTCGCCGGAGACGATCATCTGGCCGAGCTGCTGGACGAGTTGGCCGTGCAGGCCACGGCCGCGGCTTCCTGCCGCACGGCGTCCGGCCCGCCCCAGCTCGGTGTCCGGGCCGTCCCACGCGGGAGGGGTGACGCGCTCGGCGGCGTGCGACTCCGCGTAGGGGTAGCGGTCGAGTTCGCCCGGACCGGCGAGGCCGGAGTCGGCGGGGCGGGCGGTCATCATGGTCTGCGCAAGGGTACTCACGCATCCTTTGTCGGCGCGGCTTTCGCGGGCCTTGAGGTCTTTGGTGAAAAGCACACGAAAGGGTGATCGGCGCTTCCCCCACAATTGACGACTTATCGGATAGAAGTGGGCATTTCTCGGAGTGCTGTCGATCGGCTCACCCGATCATCATGGGAATCCGGGCCCGAATGGCGTCCGGTCCGCCGCCGTCACCACCCCGCCCTGCGCCGCAGCCGTACGGCCGCGTACGCGCAGACCAGGGCGGCCAGCGACAGGGCCAGCGCCGCGCCGACCGGCCGGGCGAACAGCCGGGCGCCCGCGGGCAGCCAGACATCGGCCTGGTGGGGCAGCCGTACCCAGGCCAGCTCGCGGAGCCTGCCGGGCAGACCCGCGACCGAGCGCACCGATGGGGCGATCAGCGCCTGCTGCACCAGGGGCGTGACCACGACCGGAACGGCCAGGACGGCGGCGACCCCGGCGGCCGTGGACCGGAAGATCCCGGCGGCGAGCAGCCCGGCCCAGGCGCAGCCGACCGCGAGCCCGCCCCACCCCGCGGCGAGGACGGGCCAGTTCCCCGGCGGCGCGGTCGCGTCGGCCCCGTAGACGAGCCGGAGGGCCCAGAATCCGGCGGCGGCGACGAGCGCGGCGAGCCCCAGGGCGTAGACCGCGGTGACCACGAGTTTGGCGATCAGCAGTCCCAGCCGGCGGGGTACGGTGCCGCGCGCGGCGGCCAGCGCCGGGTACCGGTACTCGTCGCCGAAGGAGAGCGCCCCGACGAGCCCGGCCGCGAAGGCGGCGGGCGCCAGGGGCAGGAAGCCGGGCCACGCGGTGACGGCGGCCTGGACGGAGGTGTCCCGGGACCGGGCGAGCAGCAGACCGGCGACGACGGAGAGCAGCACGGTCGCGCACGCGGTCCAGAAGGCGGTCCGGACCCCGAACATCCGGTGGAGTTCATAGCGCAGGGGCCGTACGGGGCTCGTCACCGGCCGGGGCACGGGCAGCGCGTCGGAGACCTCCGCGGCCGCCCGGCGGCGGGTCCGGGGCGGCCGGGGCGGCCCTGCGGACGCCTTGGTGCCGCCTTCGGCGCCGGTGGTGACCGGTTCGGCCGCGGGGGTTACGTCGCCGGTCTCGTCGGTGAGCCGGTGGACCAGGACGCCGTGCCGGAAGGCGGCCTCCCCCACTTCGGCGCAGCTGCTGCCGTAGACGGAGAGCAGTCCGCCGCGCTCCGCGACCACCTCGACCGACCGCCGCGCGGCCCGCGCCTCGCGGTGGACGACGTCGGCGAGCCGGACGGCGTGCGGGGTCCGGACGGAGACCCGTGGACGCAGCCGGGTACGGGCGAACTCGACACCGTCCTGGTCGGCGACGAGGCGCCCCGCGTCCAGGGTGACGACGCGGTCCGCGATCCGGGCGGCTTCCTTCGGGTCGGCGACGGTGCACAGGACCGTGCCACCGCGGTCGGCGTGGCTCCGCAGCGTTCCGTACAGCCACCCCTGATCACGCGGTGAGAGTCCCTTCGCGGGCTCGTCGAGCAGGAGTGTCCGGGGGGCGGCCAGCAGTGCCGACGCCAGCCCGAGCCGCCGGTCCATGGCGAGGGGGAGCGTCCCGAGCCGCTCATCGGCCACTCCCGCGAGTCCGACCTCGTCGAGCAGCTCGTCGGCGCGGGCCGTCGCCACCCCGGCCGCCGCGCAGAGCATCCGGAGCTGCCCGCGGGCCGTCCGGGCGGGATGCCCGGGTACGTCGCCGAGCAGGGCGCCCACCTCGTGGGCCGGGTGCGCGATATCGGCGAGCCGGTTCCCCCGGTAGTACGTGACTCCCTGGCCGCGCTCCAGTTCCAGCATCAGACGCAACGCGGTGGTCTTGCCCGCCCCTTCGGGCCCGAGCAGAACGGTGATCGCACCGGGCGCGGCGTCGAAGGTGAGATCGTCGACGGCGGGCGGCAGTTCCCGCCGGGGGGTGCTGGTCAATCCGATGACCTGGAGCATCGCGTCTCCCACGAAGGGGCGGCGGGGCCGCCCGGCGGCGTGCGGGCTCCAGCACGATAACTTGACATTTAGGACTTTTCCCGCAGGGCGCGCAGACCCGGATGTCACTCCCCCGCCCGGCCGCCGAGGGCCCCGCCCGACCCGGCGTCCGGCATGTCGCGCCATCGCCGGGGCGGGTCGGTCAGACCTCGGGCCGCAGCATCGGCGGGTTGAGCAGGGTGGCCCCGCCCGCCCGGAACAACTGCGCCGGGCGGCCGCCCTGCCGGGTGGTCGTCCCGCCCGCCGGAACCAGGAACCCGGGAGTGCCGGTCACCTTCCGGTGGAAGTTCCTGGGGTCGAGTGTCACGCCCCAGACCGCCTCGTACACCCGCCGCAGCTCGCCGACCGTGAACTCGGGCGGACAGAAGGCGGTCGCCAGCGACGAGTACTCGATCTTGGAGCGGGCCCGTTCCACCCCGTCCGTCAGGATCCGCGCGTGATCGAAGGCCAGGGTCCCGTCGTCGTCCCCCTCGGCGTGGACCGGCGGCTCGGTCTCCCCGCCGAGCAGTCCCCCGACGGAGGCCCAGCGCGCGCCGTGCGCGTCGCCCCCGGGACGGGGCGCGGGCAGATCGGGTGCCAGCACCAGATGGGCGACGCTCACCACCCGCATCCGGGGATCGCGCCCGGGGTCGCCGTAGGTGGCGAGCTGCTCCAGATGAGCGCTGCCGTCCGGCTCCGGCGCCCCGGGGTCGTGGGCGCAGAGCCCGGTCTCCTCGGCCAGCTCGCGCGCCGCCGCCGCCGCCAGGTCCTCGTCTCCCCTGACGAATCCCCCGGGCAGGGCCCATCGCCCCCGGAACGGCGCCTCGCCCCGGCGCACCACCAAGGTGCACAGCTCATGACGGCGCACCGTGAGCACGACCAGATCGACGGTGACGGCAAAGGGGGGAAAGGCCGACGGGTCGTAGGGAGACATGCCCGTGATCATAGTCGTCTGCCTGACGATAAACACTCCTTTCTCCTCTTTCCGCTTCGGCTTCTCCGGCCCGTCACCGGCGCCCGCGTCCGTCCTTCCGCCGTCTCTCCCGATGCCCTTCCCGGCTTCTTCCGGCACGGGCCGGCGACCGCTCGCCGCGAAGCCGGGTGCGACCGGGGACCGTGGACGGGCTCCGTCCCGGGGGCGTCGCCGTCAGCCGTCGCCCTCGGCGTCCCGCGCCGCCCCGCCCGTTCCCCGGTCCGTCCGCCCGGGCGCTTCGCGCCGGCGTCCCGAGTGCTCGGCCCGCCCCGAAGGCCGCCCGGCTGCCGGACGCGCCCGCTTGCCCGTCGGCGGCCTCCCCGCGCCCCCTGTGGTCCGTCGGCCGGGAGCACCGGCTCCCCGGCCCCGCCCGGCCCCCTCGGTCGCCGTCCGCTTCCCCGCCTCGGCCCCTCCTCGCCGGAACCACTCCCGGACCGGCTCCGGATCCACGCCCTCGTTGCACGCCTGGTGCAGAAGGGTCGCGAAGACGTAGTCGGCGTCCTTGGCCAGCGCCGCGCCGAGGGCGATCCGCGCGGCCGGTTCGTCGCCGCTCGCCCACGCTACCCAGCCCGCCAGGGCGAGCGGCGCCGCCGCGTACTCCGTGTAGGGCGGGACGCAGCGCCGGGCCAGCGCCCGCCACAACCGTGCGGCGGACTCCGCGACCGGCCCCTCCATCCACGCGGCGGCCCGGTCGCGGGTCTCCCGGTCCTGCAACCCGAGGATCACGAAGGCGGCCTCGTCGGGGCTGATCAGCCGGTCGTCCGCCGCGTCGGCGGACGACACGCTCCGGATCCGCTCCGCCCCGGCCAGCCGGTCCATCAACATCCTCGCCAGGGCGATCGTGTCGTCGCCGAGCCGCTCGGCCACCATGCCGCCGACCACGACGCGCTCGACGAGATCCACCGCCGCGTCGTCGAGGGCACGGCACTGCGGGCCCGCCCACGGCTCCGGCAGCGGCTCCAGCCGCGCCTCCATCTCCCGCTGCGTACCACGCAGCCGTACCCCCGCGTAGGCCGCGGCGGCGGCCAGGACCGAGGTCCCGGGGGCGACCATGACGGCGCCCTCCGGCGGGCAGCACCGCCCGTCGGGACAGCAGTAGGACCAGAAGCGGCCGTCGGAGATGCAGAGCGCCTCGTACACCGGTACGTCCCGCGCGCCGCACGCGGTACGCAGCTCCTGGGCGAAGGGGCGCAGCCACTCCATCACGGACCGGCCGGTCCGGCCGGCGCCGGGCTCCCGGCAGAGGAAGAGCACGATGCCGTCGGGACGGGCGTCCCTGCGGCGGCTCCCCTCGATCAGACACTCGGCGAGCTGTCCCGCGGTCGCATTCCACTCCCCCGGTGAACCCGGGATGCCCAGCTTCACACGGCCGCCGAACCGGCCGTTGGGTCCGTGCAGCGCCACGAGGACGACGGAGTCGGAGGGGTGGTAGCCCAGCAGATAGGGGAGGGAGTCGGCCAGCTCGGCCGGTCCGCGGAGGGTGATCCGTTCGTCGGGGCCCGCGGCGCGGCGCGCGCCGTCGGGCAGGTGCGCGGGGCCGGCGGGCCGCGCCGCGCCCCGGTCGTCGCCGTCCCGCGCGCCGCGCGTGTTGTTCTCGGAGTCTCGGTGCTCGTTCATGGCGCCGACGGTCCCAGCGACCGGCCGGACTCCGCGACCCCTGTGGATAACGTTATCCACAGGGCACCGGGCCCGTTCGCCTCTTGTCGGTGTCATCGGGTTGCATGGGGGCATGACCCACGCAGACCTCGCGGATCCCGCGGACCTCAGGGCCTCGGCCGATGCCGTGCTCTCCCGACTCGTCTCCGACAGCACCGGCACGGCGCGCCTGCGGGAGGACCAGTGGCGGGCGATCGAGGCGCTGGTCGCCCACAAGCGCCGGGCCCTGGTGGTCCAGCGCACCGGCTGGGGCAAGTCCGCGGTGTACTTCGTCGCCACGTCCCTGCTGCGGGAGCGGGGCGCCGGCCCGACCGTGATCGTCTCCCCGCTCCTCGCCCTCATGCGGAACCAGGTGGAGGCCTCGGCCCGGGCCGGGATCCGCGCCCGCACCATCAACTCGTCCAATCCCGAGGAGTGGGACACGGTCAAGGCGGAGGTCGCCTCGGGTGAGGTGGACGTGCTGCTGGTCAGCCCCGAGCGGCTGAACAACCCCGACTTCCGCGACCAGGTGCTGCCGGAGCTGTCCGCCGCGACGGGGCTGCTGGTGGTGGACGAGGCCCACTGCATCTCCGACTGGGGCCACGACTTCCGTCCGGACTACCGCAGGCTGCGCACCATGCTGGCGGAGCTGCCCGCCGACGTTCCCGTCCTGGCCACCACCGCCACGGCCAATGCCCGGGTCACGGCCGACGTCGCCGAGCAGCTCGGTACGGGGGCGGGCACCGACGCCCTCGTGCTGCGCGGTCCGCTCGACCGGGAGAGTCTGAGCCTCGGTGTGATCCGGCTGCCGGACGCCGCGAACCGGCTCGCCTGGCTCGCCGACCATCTGGGCGAGCTGCCGGGGTCCGGCATCGTGTACACGCTCACGGTCGCCGCGGCCGAGGAGGTCACCGCGTATCTGCGCCGGTGCGGCCACACCGTCGCCTCGTACACGGGCCGTACCGAGAACGCGGATCGGCAGCAGGCCGAGGACGATCTGCTCGCCAACCGCGTCAAGGCCCTCGTCGCCACCTCGGCGCTGGGGATGGGCTTCGACAAGCCGGACCTCGGCTTCGTCGTCCACCTCGGTTCGCCGTCCTCCCCCATCGCCTACTACCAGCAGGTGGGTCGTGCCGGGCGCGGGGTGGAGCACGCGGAGGTGCTGCTGCTGCCCGGCCGTGAGGACGAGGCCATCTGGCAGTACTTCGCCTCGGTCGGGTTCCCCTCCGAGGAGTTGGTGCGCCGCACCCTCGACGTCCTCGCGGGGGCGGACCGGCCGCTCTCCCTGCCCGCGCTCGAACCCCTTGTCGAGCTGCGGCGGGCACGGCTGGAGACCATGCTGAAGGTCCTCGACGTGGACGGGGCCGTATACCGGGTCAAGGGTGGCTGGACCGCCACCGGCCGCCCCTGGTCGTACGACGCCGAGCGGTACGCCAGGGTGGCCCGGCAGCGCGAGGTCGAGCAGCAGGCCATGCGGGAGTACGCGTCGTCCACCGGCTGCCGGATGGAGTTCCTGCGCCGGCAGCTGGACGACCCGGAGGCGGCGCCGTGCGGGCGGTGCGACAACTGCGCGGGGAGCCGGTTCAGCGACAAGGTGTCCGCGTCGGCGCTGGACGCGGCCCGCGGTGAGCTGGGCCGCCCCGGGGTCGAGGTGGAGCAGCGCCGGATGTGGCCGACCGGTCTGGCCTCGGTGGGTGTCGCGCTCAAGGGGCGGATCCCCGAGGCGGAGCAGGCGCTTCCGGGACGGGCGCTGGGGCGTCTCTCGGACATCGGCTGGGGCAATCGTCTCCGTCCGATGCTGGCGCCGCAGGCCCCCGACGGCCGGGTGCCCGGGGATGTCGCGGACGCCGTCGTGACCGTGCTCGCCGACTGGGCCAGGGGCGCGGGCGGCTGGGCGTCGGGGGCACCGGACGCGCCCGCGCGGCCGGTCGGCGTGGTCACGGTCGCGTCGCGCACCAGGCCGGTCCTGATCGAATCGCTCGGCGCGCGGATCGCCGAGATCGGGCGGATGCCGCTGCTGGGTTCGGTGGAGTACGCCGGGGACGGGACGGACGGGCGGCCCTCGCGGACCAACAGCGCCCAGCGCGTACGGGCGTTGCACGACGCGTTCGTGGTCCCGGCCCCGCTCGCCGCCGCCCTGACGGCCGCCGAAGGTCCGGTCCTGCTGGTCGATGACTTCTCGGACACCGGATGGACCCTGGCCGTCGCCTCCCGGCTACTGCGGACATCGGGTGCGAAGGGGGTGTTTCCGCTGGTCCTCGCGATTCAGGGATGACGTTCGTGGGCACGCTAGTGGTCAAAGGGAACTCTGCGGGCAGGGATATCCGCGGCATACCCCCTCATTCCTGCCAGCGCCTTCGATTTGCTCGTTGCCGCATCCCGAAGTGCCAGGAAGAATTGGACTGCTCCCCGCACGGCCCCTTCGCGGTCCGCAAGGGCTGTCCGCGGTGCGCCCTCACCCGATCCTGCCCGCACTGTGGGCGCGTATGCGAAGGGAGGACCGTGACCTTCGGATTCGCTTCGTCCGCAGCCACTTCGACGAACGGCTCCGCAAGCCGCCTGGCCCGGATGCTCCAGCCCTCCGAGTGGGCGGCGGCCGGAATCCCGCTGCTGCGTAATCCCCGTGACGTGGTCAGCGGACTCCACACCCGCCACCATCCGACTCCCTCGACCGCGGTCGTGGCCGTACTCGATCCCGAGGAACGACTGGCCGCCAGCGCGTCGTTCGCCCGGCGTTCCGCGCCGGTGGACGGCTGGGAGTTCCGTAACGCCCTGCTGGCCCACCTCCGCCGGGTGATCCCGCACGATCTCCGCCGCCGGACCCCGGTGCGTACCGCCGTCCTCCTGTACTGCCGGGAGGGCGACGAACGATGGACCGAGGAGGACGGGGCGTGGATGTGGGGTCTGCGCGACGCGTGCACCCTGCACGGTCTGCGCTGCGGCGCGTACATCACGCTGACCCGGGGCGGCTGGCAGGTATTCGGCGAGGGCCGGGGCGGGCGTCGGCCGAGTTCGACCTCGAAGCCCGGTGATCTCGCCGAGTCCCTGGCGTCCGAGCCCTATGAACTGCGTACCGCTGGCGGCTCGTCGGAGGTCCTGCGGCGCACCGCCGCACGCTGAGTCGCCGGATCCCGTCCGCCTCCGGATGTCTTCCCGGCCGGCGGACGGGCGGGTCCGGGCGGCCCGGCCTCGGGCTCCCCACGAACCGGCCGCGTGGCCGGGGTCCTTCTTCCGGATCGTGCCGGGGCTCGTGTGCCCCGGTGCCGTGCCTCGCCTCGTGGGCTCCGTCGGCCGGGTCCGGGGCCGGCCGATCCCGGCTGTCCGCCGGGGGCGGCCGGAGCGCCCGTCGGCCGCGGTCACGGGGACCGCGGCCGGGCAGGGCGGCTTCTGCCGCCCGGGGTCAGGCGGCTACGCCGAGCGCGGCGTTGATCCGCTGGGGATCCCCGCACACGATCAGCAGGGCCGCCGCCTTCGTCAGGGCGGCGGGCAGGACGCCGACCGCGTCCTGCTCCGTGCCGCCGTTGAGCGCCACCACGACGACGGGCCTGGTCGCGGCCCGCTCGACGGCGTCGGCTCCGGCGTAGAAGACGTCGTCGCCCGCGTCGTGCTGAGCCCAGTAGGCGGCTTCGCCGAAGGTCAGCTCGTGCGCCGCCCACGGGTGGTGGCCCACGGCGGTCACGACCAGGACGTCACCGGGGGCGCGTCCGGTGTCGAGCAGCAGGTCCACCGTCTCGTCGGCCGCGTCGAGCGCGCCCTCCGGGGAGGCGGGAATCAGCTGGATCTGCGGCTGGGAACGATTCTCCGGCAGAGCCGCGGACGGCTCGGCGGCGGAGGGGCTCGTAGGGGCCGGGGGTGCCGGCCGGGCCGGGCCGGGGCTCCCCGGGCGGGGGGACGCGACGGAACGCGGACCGGGTACGGGACGAGGGGTCGGCGCGGGGCGGCTGGTGGCCGGAGTGGCGCGGGGACCCTGGGCACTCTCGTGAATCTGAGGCTCCTCGGGAGGGAGAGGCATGGGTGGATGTCTATCAAATGCCGGTTCGAATGGCATCAGCGGGTGGGCACATACGTGCGATTCGCCTGGTGGTGGGGTCAGTTCAGAAGTCGAAGCCGAGCTGGCCCCCGCTCTCCGGCGTGTTCTGCTCCGGCACGGCCCGGACCTTCTTCAGATGCCGCCAGCGTGGCAGCGCGTCCAAGTAGGCCCAGGACAGCCGGTGGTACGGGGTGGGGCCCAGCTCCGCGAGGGCCGCCTTGTGGGTCGGCGAGGGGTATCCGGCATTGGCCGCGAAGGCGAATTCGGCTACGTCACCGGGGAGTTCCGCCATCATGGCGTCCCGGTGCACCTTGGCGATCACCGAGGCCGCCGCGACCGCGACGCACGACTGGTCCCCCTTGATCACCGTCCGCACCCGCCAGGGGGTACCGAGATAGTCGTGTTTCCCGTCGAGGATGACGGCGTCCGGTCGCTCCGGCAGGGCCTCCAGCGCCCGGCACGCCGCCAGGCGCAGGGCGGCGGTCATGCCCAGTTCGTCGATCTCCTCCGGCGAGGCGTGTCCCAGGGCGTGGGCGGTCACCCAGCCTTCCAGTTCGGCGGCGAGTTCCTCCCGCCGCCTCGGCGAGAGCAGTTTGGAGTCGGTGAGTCCGGCGGGCGGTCGGCGCAGCCCCGTGATCGCGGCGCACACCGTGACGGGACCGGCCCACGCTCCGCGTCCGACCTCGTCGACACCGGCGACGATCCTGGCGCCGGTCGTGGCCCGGATGGAGCGCTCGACTCTGTGGGTGGGTGGTTCGTACGGCATGGCGCCAGCAAGGGTACGCCGCCCGCCCCCGCCGGATACAACCGGTTTCCGATCACGGTTCCGCAGCGGCCGTCGCGGACCGCGGCCGACCGCCTCCCGCGGCCCGGCCGAAGGGCTCCCGCACGGCCGGAGCGGCGGGTTCGTCACCCGGTCGTTCATCCCGCGATCTCCCCGTCCCCCCGTTGTTCCGCCGTTGTCCCCCCGTTGTCCCGTCGTTCGCATCCGGATACCCCGGCGCGGCACACCATCGGCCCGGAGGCCGGCTTCGCGCCCTTCCCGGGGCGGCCCGGGCGCCGTGGTGGCAACGATTCCGCGACGCCCCGGCCGACGATCACCGCGTGAAGGCATCCCGGCGATGGCATCGCATATGCGAACGATGTCCGGCCGAGTGTTCCCGGACGGGCGGAGGACGTCTCTCGCCTCCGCCGAAGCGAGCCGGCCGGGCGGCACCCCTCAAGGAACCGCACAAGGGGCCCCGCAAGGGACCGCACAGGGCACCGCGCGCCCGGTAGCCGCGATCCCCGCCGGTCCCTGGCGTACGCCGTCGCGGTCTCAGCCCGCGGAATCGCCCGAAGACGCCCAGGACGGCAGTTCCTCCGTCTGCGCCAGCCATGCGCCGGGCGGCTGCCCGGCGGCACCGGCCGCGACCACTCCGCAGGCGATCGCACAGGTCGTGTCCACGTCGCCGCCCACCTGGGCGGTGGTCCAGAACGCCTGCTCGTAGTCGCCCAGCGACCGGGCGGCCGACCAGAGCGCGAACGGCACGGTGTCGTGGGCGCTGGTCCGCCGCCCGCTGCCGAGGACGGCGGCGACGGTCGCCGCGTCCCCGTAGTCGAGCATGTCGCGGGCCCGCCGCAGCCCCTGGCCGACGGCGCTGCGGGGCACCAGCGCGATGACGCCGTCCAGCAGGTCGCCGGGAGCGGGGGTACCCGCCGGATCGGCGGCGATGGCGGCCGCGGCCGCCACGGCCATCGCCCCGACGACGGCCTCGCGGTGCTGATGGGTGGTGTACGAGGAGATCTCGGCCTGGTGCGTGGCCTGCTCGGGGTCGTCCGCGTACCACGCCCCGAGCGGCGCGACACGCATCGCGGAACCATTGCCCCACGAACCCTGGCCGTTGAAGAGGCCCGCGGCGAGTTCTCGCCAGTCGCCGCCTTCCCGCACCAGCCGGAGCATACGGTTGACGGCGGGGCCGTATCCGCGGTCGAAGTCGTGGCGCTCGGCGAAGGAACGGGCCAGCGCGTCCTGGTCCACCCGCCCGTGCCGGGCGAGGACGGCCACCACCGAGCAGGCCATCTCGGTGTCGTCGGTCCACTGCCAGGGGCCGGGCGGCAGGGCTCGGCGCTGAAGCAGGGGGTAATGGGTCGGTACGAAGAACTGGGAGCCGAGGGCGTCTCCCACGGACAGTCCGCGCAGGCTGTCCAGGGCGCGGTCGAGGCGCCGGTCGAGATCGGGGTCAGCGGTCATCTTCCCGCCACTCTAACCGGTGACGCCGTACGGTTCCGGAGTACGCCACCGCTCGAACGGCCGGTCGAGGGTGTAGCGCCCGTCGGGACCGAGCTCCAGTATCCGGGTCTCCCCGTTGCCCGGATTGGAGAGCGACTCGAATTCCGCGACGCTCCAGTGGAGCCAGCGCATACAGAAGAGCCGCATCGTCAGACCATGGGTCACCAGCAGCACGTTCGGCGGGTGGTCGGGAGCCTCGAAGCTGCGGTAGAGGCTCTCCAGGAAGGCCCCCACCCGGTCGTAGACGTCCGCGCCGGACTCGCCCTGGGCGAAGCGGTAGAAGAAGTGCCCGTAGGCGTCCCGGTACGCCTTCTGGAGGCGTACGTCGTCCCGGTCCTGCCAGTTGCCCCAGTCCTGTTCCCGCAGCCTGGGCTCCTCGCGCACCCGCACCCGCGCGGGGTCGAAGCCGAAGGCCCGGAAGGTCTCGTGGGTGCGGCGGTAGGGCGAGACGTAGACGCTGATCCGCTCCCGGCCGAACAGCTCGCGCAGCCGGGCACCGGTCGCCTCGGCCTGGGCGAGGCCGGTGGCGGTCAGCCTCAGGGCGTGGTCGGGCTCGCGCTCGTAGACGGTGTCGTCGACGTTCCCCTCCGATTCGCCGTGCCGGACGAGGACGATGCGTCGCGGTCGTGCCATGTCACGACCCTAGAACGGACCCGGCCCGGCCGGGCGGCCGGGACGGCCCATCCGGTGGAAGAACCTCGGCGTGCGCCGCCGACCCGCGGTGCCGCCGAAGCACCCGGCAGGGGGGCGATCAGACCGTCCAGGAGGGTTCGAGCTCCACCACGTCGCCGCCGAGCACCGCGACGTCCGCCTCCGTCTGCGCCCGCAGCAGCAGCCGCTCCACCCGTTCCTTGCGATACTTCCCGTGCTCGGCCTCCGACTGCCACATCGACATCACCAGGAACTCGTTCCCGGCGGCTTCCCCGAAGAGGCCGCGCACCATGCCCGGCGAGCCGGCCATCGCCGGGTTCCACACCTTCTCCTGCATCAGCGCGTAGTGCTCGGCGCGCTCCTCCCGCACCGTGCAGTGGGCGACCCGCACCACGTCGACGTCCCCGAAGCGCGGCTCGAAGCCCGTCTTCACATCGAACCGGTGGTCGAAGAGCCTGATCCGGGCATCGCGGTACGTCCCCGCCTGGCCCGATGCCAGCCGGTCGTGGGAGCGGGCCATGAACGAGTCGTAGAAGGCCCGGCTCTCCCAGAAGCCGAAGACATGGGCGACATGGGGCCGCTCCCTGCTCCAGCCCCCGCCCTGGCTCCGGAAACCCGGCTCACCCAGCAGCCCCGCCCATTTCCGCTGCCCCCGTTCGAACCCGCGTCGGTCGACCACGGTGCAGCGAATCCACTTGACCAGCACCGCGCCATCGTACGGCCCCGGACGTGGCGCGGGTCACGGTCGGCGGGCGCGGCCATTCGGCGTACACCCGCCATTCCCTCGCCCCGCACCCCCGGGAGCGGATACGGTCAATGAGAGGGGAATCACCGGCAGTTATGGGACCGGCAGTTATAGGACCGGCAGTTATGGGGAAGGGATACGTGGTGAGCAGCCCGAACAAAGGTGTCCGCACGGTCGAGGTGGCTCTGCGCTGGGATCCGAGCCCGGCCGGCCGGACACCCCACGATCTCGATATCGTCGCCGCGACCTACCGCAAGGACGCGCCGTCCGGGGATCCGGCGTACGTCGTGCACTTCGACAGCCGCTCGCCCGACGGCACCATCAACCTGACCCGGGACAGCCGCACCGGTCAGGGCTTCGGCTCGGACGAGGTGATGAAGCTGGAGCTGGACCGGCTCGCCGCGGATTACGGGCGGGTCGTGGTGGGGGTGGTGATCCAGCAGCGTGACGGCCGGCTGCCCTTCGGCGATGTGCGGAACACCCGGGTGACGGTGTCCGAGGGGTACACCGAGC
This sequence comes from Streptomyces sp. NPDC059248, assembly GCF_042753905.1. NCBI lineage: Bacteria > Bacillati > Actinomycetota > Actinomycetes > Kitasatosporales > Streptomycetaceae > Streptomyces > Streptomyces sp. NPDC059248. Next base: position 19,622 of record NZ_JBHYZV010000070.1, read on the forward strand.
TGGCGGAGTGCGACTTCTCGACCCTGCCGGGAGCGACGGCCGCGGTCATAGCGGAGTTCGTCCGCGCCGACACGGGCGGCTGGTTCTTCCGGGACGGTGTACGGGGCTTCGAGGCCGATCCGGACCTCTTCGTCACGGTGATGGGACAGGTGGGACGGGACTGATCCGCGGGATCCACGGGGCCCGAGAGCCCCGCGTCCGGTCAGCTGCAGCCGCTGGTGGAGCCGCAGCCCTCGCAGATGTAGCAGGAGCCGGCCCGCTGCATCTTCGTTCCGCAGGAGAAGCAGAGCGGAGCGTCGGCGCTGATGCCCAGCTGCATCTCGACCAGCTCGGCCGAGGTGTGCGCCTGCTGCGGGGCGGGTGCGGGGGCCGGGGCGGCCGCCTTCGGCGCCGGGACCGGCACGATGTCCAGCCGGCGCGGCGCGGACTGGGCGAGCCCCTCCACGTCGACCTCGTCGTCCTCCAGGGACGGCTCGTAGGAGCCGGTCTCCAGATGGCGCTGGCGCTCCTCGGCGGAGTGGATGCCGAGGGCCGAGCGGGTCTCGAAGGGCAGGAAGTCGAGCGCCAGACGGCGGAAGATGTAGTCGACGATCGACTGCGCCATCCGCACATCCGGGTCGTCCGTCATCCCGGCCGGCTCGAACCGCATGTTGGTGAACTTGGAGACATAGGTCTCCAGCGGCACGCCGTACTGCAGACCGACGGAGACGGCGATGGAGAAGGCGTCCATCATGCCCGCGAGGGTCGAGCCCTGCTTGGACATCTTCAGGAAGACCTCGCCCAGACCGTCGTCCGGGTAGGAGTTGGCGGTCATATAGCCCTCGGCACCGCCCACCGTGAACGAGGTGGTGATACCGGGACGTCCCTTGGGCAGCCGCTTGCGGACCGGGCGGTACTCGACGACCTTCTCGACCGCGGCCCGGATGGTCTCCTCGGTCTTCTCGGTGATCTCCGCCTTCGCCTTCTCCTTGGTCTTGGCGGAGAGGGGCTGGCCGACCTTGCAGTTGTCGCGGTAGATCGCGAGCGCCTTGACGCCCATCTTCCACGCCTCGAAGTAGATCTCCTCGACCTCCTCGACGGTCGCCGACTCCGGCATGTTGACCGTCTTGGAGAGCGCGCCGGAGATCCAGGGCTGGATCGCGGCCATCATCCGCACATGTCCCATGGCGGAGATCGAGCGCTCGCCCATGGCGCAGTCGAAGACCTCGTAGTGCTCGGTCTTCAGGCCGGGCGCGTCGACCACGACGCCGTTCTCGGCGATGTGCTCGACGATCGCCTCGATCTGCTCGGCGTGATAACCGAGCCGGCGCAGCGCCTGCGGCACGGTGCCGTTGACGATCTGCATCGAGCCGCCGCCGACCAGCTTCTTGAACTTCACCAGGGCGAGGTCCGGCTCCAGGCCGGTGGTGTCGCAGGACATCGCGAGACCGATGGTGCCGGTCGGGGCGATCACCGACGCCTGGGCGTTACGGAAACCGTTCTTCTCGCCGAGGCGGAGCACGTCCTGCCAGGCTTCCGTCGCGGCGGCCCAGATCGGGGTGTCCAGGTCGTCGATCCGCACGGCCCCGGTGTTGGCGTCGGCGTGCTGCCGCATGACGCGGTTGTGGGGCTGGGCGTTGCGGGCGTAGCCGTCGTACGGGCCGACGACGGCGGCCAGCTCGGCGGAGCGGCGGTACGACGTACCCGTCATCAGCGATGTGATGGCACCGGCCAGGGCCCGGCCGCCGTCGCTGTCGTAGGCGTGGCCGGTCGCCATGAGCAGGGCGCCCAGGTTGGCGTAGCCGATGCCCAGCTGACGGAAGGCGCGGGTGTTCTCGCCGATCTTCTGCGTCGGGAAGTCGGCGAAGCAGATGGAGATGTCCATCGCCGTGATGACCAGCTCGACGACCTTGGCGAAGCGCTCGACCTCGAAGGACTGGTGGCCCTCGCCGTCGTCCTTGAGGAACTTCATCAGGTTCAGCGACGCGAGGTTGCAGGACGTGTTGTCCAGGTGCATGTACTCGCTGCACGGGTTCGAGCCGTTGATCCGGCCGGACTCGGGGCAGGTGTGCCAGTTGTTGATGGTGTCGTCGTACTGGATGCCGGGGTCGGCACAGGCCCAGGCGGCCTCCGCCATCTTCCGGAAGAGGGACTTGGCGTCGACCTCCTCGATGACCTCGCCGGTCATCCGGGCCCGCAGCCCGAACCTGCCGCCCGCCTCGACGGCCTTCATGAACTCGTCGTTCACCCGGACCGAGTTGTTGGCGTTCTGGTACTGGACGGAGGTGATGTCGTCCCCGCCGAGGTCCATGTCGAAGCCCGCGTCCCGCAGGGCGCGGATCTTCTCCTCCTCCTTGACCTTGGTCTCGATGAAGTTCTCGATGTCGGGGTGGTCGACGTCGAGGATCACCATCTTGGCCGCCCGGCGAGTGGCACCGCCGGACTTGATCGTTCCGGCGGAGGCATCGGCGCCGCGCATGAAAGAGACCGGGCCGGAGGCGTTGCCGCCGGAGGAGAGCAGCTCCTTGGAGGAGCGGATCCGGGAGAGGTTCAGACCGGCGCCCGAACCCCCCTTGAAGATCATTCCCTCTTCCTTGTACCAGTCGAGGATCGACTCCATGGAGTCGTCGACGGCGAGGATGAAGCAGGCGGACACCTGCTGCGGCTGGGGGGTTCCGACGTTGAACCACACCGGGGAGTTGAAGCTGAAGATCTGGTGCAGCAGCGCGTACGCCAGCTCGTGCTCGAAGATCTCGGCATCGGCGGGCGAGGCGAAGTACTTGTGGTCTTCACCCGCCTTCCGGTACGTCTTCACGATCCGGTCGATCAGCTGCCTGAGGCCGGTCTCGCGCTGGGGCGTGCCGACGGCGCCTCGGAAGTACTTGCTGGTGACGATGTTGACCGCGTTCACCGACCAGAAGTCGGGGAACTCGACGCCACGCTGCTCGAAGTTGATCGAGCCGTCGCGCCAGTTGGTCATGACGACGTCACGGCGCTCCCAGACCACCTCGTCGTACGGATGTACGCCGGGGGTGGTGTGGACGCGCTCGATCCGCAGGCCCTTGCCGACCTTGGTCCCCTTGGCGCGGGACCCTCGTGCCGGACCGCTCGTCGTCTCTGTCATGCCGCCTCCCATTTACGGGCAAAAACGCCCTGAAGTGCCCAGATCTTCCCGTGGCACTGTCTGTCTGTGATGCCGTGGGCGCGTCAGGCGCCCTTGGCGGATGTCATCGCCGGCCACGACCGGCCGGGGCTCCGGCGGGCCGGGCCCTCGACCGCGGTCGCGCGGTCGCTCAGTCGGCGGCCCCGGCGGGGACGGGCACCTCGGTGGTCCCGTCCTCCGCGGCGGGGGGCCGCCGCACCCGGAGTTCCGCGATCGCGGCCTCGAAGTCCTCGAGCGAGTCGAACGCCCGGTAGACGGATGCGAAACGCAGGTACGCGACGAGGTCGAGTTCCTGCAACGGGCCGAGTATGGCCAGACCCACGTCGTGGGTGGTCAGCTCGGCACTGCCGGTGGCGCGCACCGCCTCCTCGACCCGCTGGCCGAGCTGGGCGAGGGCGTCCTCGGTTACGGGTCGTCCCTGGCACGCCTTGCGCACTCCGGAGATGACCTTGGTACGGCTGAAGGGCTCCGTCACGCCACTGCGCTTGATCACCATGAGTGACGCGGTTTCCACCGTCGTGAAGCGACGGGAGCAGTCGGGGCACTGGCGACGGCGTCGGATGGACGTCCCGTCGTCGGTGGTACGGCTGTCGACGACCCGGCTGTCGGGGTGCCTGCAGAAGGGGCAGTGCATGGTTCCCAACCCTCCCTCACGGCACGACTGAACAGCCCCGGCGCACCTGCCGAAGCCCTTCGGAGCAAGCCCAAGCATAGGCGATGGTCCCGACCTTGGAGCACCGGGGACCACAACTTGTGGGCTGTGCCCCCAATCCAACCACTACATCTGGGGTTTGCTCGCGTTTTCGCCCCAGCGCGTGTCGCAGGGCCCGCCCACTGTCGCGGACGGCGTACGACCGGTGACTCCACGGCACCGGAGGGCGCCGCGACGGGGTCGTCCGCCATGGAATCGCCGAGCGGCGCCGGGGTGGCGGAGGCTCGCCGGAGGGGCCGGACCGGGCGTCGCGGGGGCGCGGGTGGTCTCCCGCGCGTGGGAACCCCGCGTGACGGCGGGGATCCGGTGACGAGAGTACGGGACGCGCGCGGCGTCATCGAATCCCGGGGCGGCGGATGGGAGACTGGACCCGAGGGATCCCGGCACGGCGGGCCCGGAGGTACGGCGGCTCCGCTCCAGGTCCGCCCGTTCGCCTACGACACCCGGCCGGCCGGATCACTCCGCGAAGGGCCGCCCCGGCGGGCCGCCCGAACGCATACTCCCGCTCGCACGGGAAAGACGGACGGGAAAGACGGCGACGGCGGTAGCGGGAGCGGGCACGGAACAACGCGGAACGACGCGGAACGACGGAGTAATCCGTACCGGGATACGAACGGAACGGAAAAGGGATTCACGAAAGGGATTCCGGGAAACCGGGATACCGGGTGATCGCACCGGGGCCTGGCCCGACATCATCCGGAACCCCTCGACTCATACACCCAAACGCATGTCCGCGTAAGACCATCAGCGTTTTTTCACTCGAACGTGTGTTTGGCGCAACCTTTCGAAACCAACTACCGTTGTCCAGCCAGGGAGACCATTCGAGAGGGGCCGACGTGACCACCACCGCAGACAGTGCCATCATCACCGCCCATGACCGGCCCCAGAGCCGATTCGAACCGGTGCACGCCGCGAAGGACACGGCCGCGGAGGGCTCGGAGCCCTCCCGGCCCGCGCGCGCTCTGCCCGGCCGACCTCCAGGGATCAGGGCGGACAGCAGCGGACTCACCGACCGGCAGCGGCGGGTCATCGAGGTGATCCGCGACTCCGTGCAGCGACGCGGATACCCGCCGTCGATGCGCGAGATCGGCCAGGCGGTGGGCCTGTCCAGCACCTCCTCCGTCGCCCATCAGCTGATGGCCCTGGAGCGCAAGGGCTTCCTCCGCCGCGACCCGCACCGCCCCCGGGCGTACGAGGTCCGCGGCTCCGACCAGCCCAGCGCCCAGCCCGCCGACACCACGGGCAAGCCCGCGGCCTCGTACGTCCCCCTGGTGGGCCGGATCGCCGCCGGTGGCCCCATCCTGGCCGAGGAGTCCGTCGAGGACGTCTTCCCGCTCCCCCGCCAGCTCGTCGGCGACGGTGAGCTCTTCGTGCTGAAGGTCGTCGGCGACTCCATGATCGAGGCCGCGATCTGCGACGGCGACTGGGTGACCGTCCGCCGTCAGCCCGTCGCGGAGAACGGCGACATCGTGGCCGCGATGCTGGACGGCGAGGCGACCGTCAAGCGCTTCAAGCGGGAGAACGGCCATGTATGGCTGCTCCCCCACAACGCCGCCTACCAGCCGATCCCCGGCGACGAGGCCACCATTCTCGGCAAGGTCGTCGCCGTACTGCGGCGGGTGTGACCCACCCGTCGGCCAGACCGGCCCCGGGACCCACTGCGCCGGTCCCGGGGCCCTGCTCCTTCCGCTTCCCTGCCGTCTCACCGGGCCGCCTCCACGGCGGCCCGGTGACCGGGACACCACCGGATCCCACCGGCGCCCGCCCGGCGGGGCGGCCCCGGGCCGACGGACCCGAGCCGGGCGGACGGCGGACCCGGTCGGTCAGGCCCCGTCGGCCTTCGCCACGGCGTCGATCGCGGCCAGTGACCGCCGTACCTGATTGCGGTCGGTGGTGTACCAGAAGTCCGGCAGCGACGCCTTGAGGAAGCTTCCGTACCGGGCGGTGGCCAGCCGGGGATCGAGCACCGCCACCACACCCCGGTCCCCCGTGGCCCGTACCAGCCGCCCCGCGCCCTGTGCCATCAGAAGCGCCGCATGGGTGGCGGCGACGGCCATGAAGCCGTTCCCGCCGTCCTCCTCCACCGCCTTCTGCCGGGCGCTCATCAGGGGGTCGTCCGGCCTCGGGAACGGGATCCGGTCCATGACCACCAGCTGACAGCTCGGTCCGGGGACGTCGACGCCCTGCCAGAGGGAGAGCGTGCCGAACAGGCAGGTCTCCGGATCGGCCGCGAAGTTCTTGATCAGCTCGCCCAGTGTCTCCTCGCCCTGGAGCAGAATCGGGTGATCGATCCGGCCGCGCAGCTCCTCGGCGGCCGCCTGGGCGGCCCGCATCGAGGAGAACAGACCCAGGGTCCGGCCGCCCGCCGACTCCACCAGCTCGGTCAGTTCGTCCATCATGTCGCCGCGCGAGCCCTCCCGGCCCGGAGTCGCCAGATGGCGCGCGACGTACAGAATCCCCTGCTTGGGATAGTCGAACGGCGAGCCGACGTCGAGGCCCTTCCACCGCGGGACGTCGTCCCCCTCGGTCCCCTCCGGCGGCAGCCCGAGGGACGCCCCGACCCCGTTGAAGTCCCCGCCGAGCTTGAGCGTCGCGGAGGTCAGCACCACCGACCGCTCGGTGAACAGCTTCTCCCGGAGCAGGCCCGCGACCTTCATCGGCGCGACGCGGACGGAAGCGCCGAAGCGGTCGTGCCGCTCGTACCAGACCACGTCGTACTCGGAGCCCTGGGTGATGCGCTCGGCCACGTCGTGGACGCTCTCCACGGAGGCCAGGGCCTGCTTCCGTACGGCGTCCTCGTCCTGGGCGGACTGGCCGGACTTGTCCCGGGTGGCGCCCAGGGCCGAGATCACCGTACGGGCCGCGTCGCGCAGCGCCAGCAGGGCGTACCCGAGGTCCTCGGGGATCTCCTCGAGACGGCCGGGCAGCGCCAGCTCCATGACCCGCTCGAAGGTCTCGGCGGATGTCTGCAGGGCGTCGGCGGCCTTCTCGTTCACCAGCTTGGCCGCCCGGCGCACGGCCCGGTTGACCTGGCCGGGGGTCAGCTCGCCGGTGGCAGCGCCGGTCACCCGGGAGGCCAGCTCATGGGCCTCGTCGATGATCAGCACCTCGTGCGGCGGCAGCACCGGGGCACCCTCGATCGCGTCGATGGCGAGCAGGGCGTGGTTGGTGACGACGACCTCCGCGAGCTTCGCCCGCTCCCGGGCCGTCTCCGCGAAGCACTCCGCGCCGTAAGCGCACTTGCTCGCCCCGAGGCACTCCCGCGACGAGACGGACACCTGTCCCCAGGCCCGGTCCGACACCCCCGGTGTCAGGGCGTCGCGGTCCCCGGTCTCGGTCTCGTCGGCCCAGTCCCGCAGCCGGAGCAGGTCCTGCCCGAGCTTGCTGCTGGGCGCGGCGGCCTCGAAGGGGTCGAAGAGCCCTTCCTCGTCGTCCTGCGGGACGCCCTCGTGCAGCCGGTGCAGACAGAGGTAGTTCGACCGCCCCTTGAGCATGGCGAACTCGGGGCGCCGGCGCAGCAGGGGGTGGAGCGCGTCGACGGTACGCGGCAGATCGCGCTCGACCAGCTGGCGCTGGAGGGCGAGCGTGGCGGTGGCGATGACGACCCGCTCGCCGTGGGCCAGTGACGGCACCAGATAGCCGAGCGACTTTCCGGTGCCGGTCCCCGCCTGGACGATCAGGTGGGTGCCGTCGTCGACGGCCTCGGCGACGGCCTCGGCCATGCTGATCTGGCCGGGGCGCTCCACGCCACCGACAGCGGTGACGGCGGCATGGAGAAGTTCGGGGAGGGATGGCTTCGTCATAGGCGGACCACCCTACGTGCCGCCACTGACAGCGGGCCGCGATCCGGCCGGATCCACCCGCAGGGGTGGAGCGGGGAGATCGCCACCCCGGGAGCCGAGAGGTTGCCGCCGCGCTGTAACAGCTGCGTCGCACCTCGGATACGGCTCCCCCACGGCACGCGACCGGGCTGAACACTGTCCCTGCGGCCGCCCGTATCCCGTACGTACCGACGACGGCGCCGCCGCGGACCCGGGGCGGGCGTTCCTCATCCGGACCCGCCGCCCCCGGTGGGCGGCGACCTTGTAAGGTTCGCGGCGGCTCCGTCGAGCCACGGCGGCCGGTCGCCGCGGTGTCCGGGCCTGCCAGGCCCGGGACGCGTACCGACCCGGCAGCACCGATGCACCGAAGTTCAGGGGGGATTCAGAGATGCGACCCATGCGCCCGACGCTGGCGGCGGCCTCCATAGCCGTCGTCCTCGCGCTGACGGCCACCGCCTGCGGCGGCGACGCGACCACCGCGGGCGACGAGCCGAAGCTGCCCACGAGCCTGCCCGTCGACGGACTGATCCCGGACGATCTCAAGGACCGGCTCAAGGAGCACGGGATCGACCTGGAGAAGTGGCGCGACGGCGAATGGAAGAACTGGGACCGGGACACCTGGCTCCGCGAGGCCAGGGACTACATCAACCCCATCATCGAGGGGCTGTGGAACCCGGACCGGATGCGTGACGCGGAGAAGCCCGAGCAGCCCACCGACAACGACATCTCGGGTGACCAGGGGGTCACCGACCCCACCCCGGCGCGGGTGACGGCACAGCCCGTGAACGCCCCGTACCGCTCCGGCGCCCCCGAGGCGGGCAAGGTCTTCTTCGACGGGCCGAAGGGCTCCATGGTCTGCTCCGCGACCGTGGTCAAGGACCCGGCGAACCCGGGCAAGTCCAATCTGCTGTGGACCGCCGGGCACTGCGTCCACGCGGGCAGCAAGGGCGGCTGGTACCGCAATATCGCCTTTGTGCCGTCCTACAACGACCAGGCGAAGCCCTCCGGGGCGCTGGAGAGCGCACCCAAGGAGCAGGTCGCCCCGCACGGTGTGTGGTGGGCGGACTGGGCGCAGACCTCGGACCAGTGGATCGAGCAGGGCGCCACGTCGGGTGGCCGGGGCGCGCCCTACGACTTCGCCGTCGTCCATGTCACCCCCGAGAAGGGCGGCGCGGGCAAGTCCCTGGAGGAGACGGTCGGTTCGGCGCTGGAGGTCGACTTCGCCGCTCCGGCCGCCGCGAAGATCGACCGGCTGCGGGCGACCGGCTATCCGGCGGGGCCGCCCTTCGACGGCCAGCGGATGTTCCAGTGCGCGGACCGGCCGGGGCGGCTCTCCGTGAAGGCCGACCAGCCGACGATGTACCGGATCGGCTGCACCATGACCGCCGGTTCGTCCGGCGGCGGCTGGGTCACCGAGGGCGCCGGCGGCTCGCCCGTCCTGGTGTCCAACACCTCGATCGGCCCGGTCTCGTCGGGATGGCTGGCCGGTCCGCGGCTCGGCGCCGAGGCGAAGGGCGTGTACGAGGCCGTCAGCAAGAAGTTCGCCCGGCGGTAGCGGGGCCGGCCGGGTCCGGGGTTCCCCGCGGCGGACGTTGCGTACACCGCACAGCTCGTACGCCGCCCAGCTCGTACCGCGGACCCGTTCGTACCGTTCGTACCGCTCGGCCTCCCGGACCGCGACGGCCCGTACCCGCCCGCTCGGGCGACCATCCGCCGGCTCCCCTCAGGGTCCCGTGCCGCGCACCGGCACGGGACCCGGCACGTCCCCCCGTCGTCCCCCCGCACCCCGCGCCGTAACCACCCGGGGCCCTTCCGCACGACCCAGGAGATCCGTTCCCCATGCGACCGATACGTCCACTGCTCACCGCCGTCGGTCTGGCCTCGGTACTGGCCCTGACCGCGGCGTGCGGGCAGAGCGACGACCGCGCGTCCGACGAGCCCAGCGCCTCGTCCCCCACCGCCGGCACCGGTGTCGGTGTCGGCGGTGCCTCGCCGTCGCCGTCGACATCGGCCACGACCGCGCCGAGCCCGTCGGCGACGGCCGGTGGCCGCCCCTCCGGTTCCTCCGGCGGTACGTCCACCCGGCCCCGGGACACCTCCCGGGGCTCCGTCGACGAGGAGAAGTGGCGCGAGGGCGGCTGGCAGGACTGGAGCCCCGAGACCTGGCCGCGGGAGCCGGACGAGTTCGTCAATCCGGAGATCGACGACCTGTGGGCGCCCGACCGTATGGTCACCGCCCGGCCCCCGGACCGGATCGTCGGCCCGGGCGGCGAAGCCGTGGGCGAGGACGGTTCCGACCCGGAGCCGAGGGCCGTCGCGGCGCGGCCGGAACGGACGCCGTACCAGCGGTACGCGGCGACGTCGGGCAAGGTCTTCTTCGACGCCCCCGAGGGCACGATGGTCTGCTCGGCGACCGTGGTGAAGGACCCGGCGAACCCGGGCAGGTCCAACCTCGTCTGGACCGCCGGGCACTGTGTCCACGCGGGCGCCGAAGGCGGCTGGTACCGCAATGTCGTCTTCGTACCCGCCTACAACTCGCGGGGGCTGTCCCGGCGTGAGCTGGCGTCCGCCGCGCCGTCCGACGTGGCGCCGTTCGGCTCGTACTGGGCGGACGGGGTGGCCACCTCCGACCAGTGGATCCGTACCGGGGACGCGTCGGACGGCACGGGTGCCTCGTACGACTACGCGGTCGTCCGGGTGAAGCCCGGGGCGGGTGGCGCGTCGCTGGAGGAGACCGTCGGCGCCGCGCTCGACGTCGACTTCGCGGCGGCCCAGCCGCACACGGTGAAGTCCCTCGTCGTCCGGGGCTACCCGGCGGCCCGCCCCTACGACGGGGCGCTCATGCACTCCTGCACCGGTCGGCCCGGCCGGTTCGCCTTCGAGGCCGACAACCCGGTGATGTGGCGGATGGGGTGCAGCATGACCGGGGGTTCGTCGGGCGGCGGCTGGTTCGTTGACCGCGACGGTACGCCCGTACTCGTCTCCAACACCTCGATCGGCCCCGCCGACCCGGTCTGGCTCGCCGGACCCCGGCTGGGGAAGGAAGCCGAGCGGATCCTCACGACCCTGAGCGCGTCGAGTACGCCGGCCACCGCCGACCCCGCCGTACCGGCCTCGCCCCAGGAATAGGAGTCCCGGGGCGGGAGCCCGGAACGACGACCGCGCCCGTCGCCCGCCGTGGAAACGGCGGGCGACGGGCGCGTGAGCGTTCCGGCCGGGGCGCGGCCGGGGTGGTTCAGCTGCCGACCAGCGTGTACGGGGCGAGGGCCGACGCCAGCTCCTCGTGGACCCGCGCCTTGAGGAGCGTGCCTTCCGAGGTGTGCTCCTCGGAGAGGATCTCGCCGTCCACATGGACCCGGGACACCAGACCGCCCTGTGTGTACGGCACCAGGGCCTCGACCTCGACCTCGGGCCTGGGCAGTTCGAGGTCGATCAGCCCGAGCAGCTTCTCGATGCCCTGCCCGCTGCGCGCCGAGACCGCGATGGCCCGCCGCTCGATCCGCAGCAGCCGCTGGAGCACCAGCGGATCGGCCGCGTCCGCCTTGTTGATCACCACGATCTCGGGCACGTCGACCGCGCCGACATCGCGGATCACCTCGCGCACGGCGGCGAGCTGCTCCTCCGGAGCGGGGTGCGAGCCGTCCACGACATGGAGGATGAGATCGGCGTCGCCGACCTCCTCCATGGTGGAGCGGAACGCCTCGACCAGGTGGTGCGGCAGATGCCGGACGAATCCGACCGTGTCGGCCAGGGTGTAGAGCCGCCCGCTCGGGGTCTCGGCCCGCCGGACCGTGGGGTCCAGGGTGGCGAACAGGGAGTTCTCCACCAGGACACCGGCGCCCGTGAGCCGGTTCAGCAGGGACGACTTCCCGGCGTTGGTGTAACCGGCGATCGCGACCGACGGCACCTTGTGGCGCCGGCGCTCCTGCCGCTTGATCTCCCGGCCGGTCTTCATCTCCGCGATCTCACGGCGCATCTTCGCCATCTTCTCGCGGATCCGCCGCCGGTCCGTCTCGATCTTGGTCTCACCGGGGCCGCGGGTCGCCATCCCGCCGCCTCCGCCGCCACCCATCTGCCGGGAGAGCGACTGTCCCCAGCCGCGCAGCCGCGGCAGCATGTACTGCATCTGGGCGAGGGCGACCTGCGCCTTGCCCTCCCGCGACTTGGCGTGCTGGGCGAAGATGTCGAGGATCAGGGCCGTACGGTCGACCACCTTGACCTTGACGACGTCTTCCAGATGGATCAGCTGGCCGGGGCTCAGCTCACCGTCGCAGACCACCGTGTCCGCGCCGGATTCGAGGACGATGTCCCGCAGCTCCAGGGCCTTGCCCGAGCCGATGTAGGTGGCCGGGTCCGGCTTGTCACGGCGCTGGATGACGCCGTCGAGCACCATGGCGCCCGCCGTCTCGGCGAGCGCGGCCAGCTCCGCGAGGGAGTTCTCCGCGTCCTGCACGGTCCCGGAGGTCCATACACCGACCAGCACGACGCGCTCAAGGCGCAGCTGACGGTACTCGACCTCGGTGACGTCCTCGAGTTCGGTGGAGAGTCCCGCGACCCGCCGTAGGGCGGCGCGTTCGGAGCGGTCGAGCTGGTCGCCGTCCCTCTGTCCGTCGATCTCGTGGCTCCAGGCGACGTCCTCTTCCATCAGGGCATCGGCCCGAAGGCTCTCCGTGCGCGTCTGAGCGGAGCTCTGCTGTTCCTGGGAAGGGGATGAAGAGGAGGTCATTTGATCCTTACGTCGATGGGAGAAGTTCATGGGCTCGTGGGAGCGGGCCCGGGTCGTCCCGGAAGGGGCCCGTCACGACCTCCTCCGGCACGGCCTTCGTCGATCACAACGCGTGACGCTCCCGGATGATTCCCCGGTCCGCCGGTCCGGATACCTGTTCCGGTCCGTCGGGGCGACGCGGTGTCGACGACAGGTCGATGGTCGCACGCCGTAGTCGGGCCCGTCACCCCGGTTTCGCCGCCGTCGTAGCCGCCGTCGTAGCCACCGTGGTGTCCGGTTTCGCCGCCGTGGTGGCCGCTGTGGTGGCCGCGGGCTGCGGGGCGGCGGGCTGTGCTGCGGCGGTCGACGTGACCGCCGGCGACGCCGTCGTCGCGGGCGTGCTCCGCCAGTCCGGGTGTCCGGGCATGGGCGGTGTCCGGTCCTCGTACAGCCAGGACCTGAAGAAGGGCTCCAGGTCGCGGCCCGCGATCCGGGACGCCAGCCGGGCGAAGTCGGCGCTGCCCGCCGTGCCGTCGCGGTACTGCCGTACCCAGGCCCGTTCCAGCCGTTCGAAGGCGTCCGCCCCGATCGTCTCGCGCAGCGCGTACAGGACCAGTGCGCCGCCGTCGTACACGACGGGCCGGAACAGGCTGATCTTCTGGCCGGGCGCCGGGGGCCCGGGCGCCGCCGGAGGGCCGCCGTCCGCCCGCCACTGGTCGGAGCGCCGGTACGCCTCGCGCATCCGGTACTCCAGGGTGTAGCCGCCGCGTTCCTCGGCGTAGAGCGACTCGTACCAGGTCGCGTGGCCCTCGTTCAGCCACAGATCGGACCAGGCACGGGGGGTGACGCTGTCGCCGAACCACTGGTGCGCCAGCTCGTGCACCATGATCGAGTCGATGTACCACTCGGGATAGGCGGTGCCGAACAGGGACCGTTCGAACAGGGACAGGGTCTGGGTCTCCAGTTCGTAGCCCGTCCTGGCGTCGGCGATCAGGACCCCGTACGTCTCGAAGGGGTAGCGGCCGACACGGCTCTCCATCCACGCCATCTGGGCGGGGGTCTTCCGCAGCCAGGGCTCCAGCTTCTCCTGGTCGGCGGCGGGGACGACGTCCCTTACGGGGACTCCGCCCGGTCCTTCCCGGGTCGGGACGGCCGACCGTCCGATGGAGACCTGGGCCAGTTCGGTGGCCATGGGGTGCCGGGTCCGGTAGACCCAGGTGGTGGTGTCGCCGTTGTCGGTACGCCGCTTGCGCACCCCGTTGGCGACGGCGGTCAGCTCCTCGGGCGCGGTGATCCGGAAGGTGAAGTACGCCTTGTCGGCGGGGTGGTCGTTGGAGGGGAAGACCCGGTGGCCCGCGTCGGCCTGGTTCGCCATGGCGAGACCGTCGCCGGTACGGATCCAGCCGCCGGCGTTGCGGGGGCCCCGCGGGTCGCTGGTGTGCCGGACGGTGATCCGCGCGCGGCTGCCCCGGTCGAGGGGGCGTTCGGGCCGGACGACGAGGTCCTCGTCGGCGGTGGCGAACCCGGCGGGCTCCCCGTCGACCTCGACGGAGCCGACGGTGCCGTGGGTGAAGTCCAGGTTCAGGCGCTCCAGCCGGTCGGTGAGCTTGACGTCGACGACGGTGACGGCGTCCAGCGGCTCGGTGTTGCTGCCCCGGTAGGTCAGGTCGATGTCGTACGCGACGACGTCGTAACCCGGGTTGCCCAGGGTCGGGAAGAGGGGGTCCCCGATGCCCAGGGCGACCGGGTCGGGCGGTGGCAGTACGGCGGCGACCAGCGCGGCGCACGCGGCCCCGAGGACGGCGGCCCGCAGCGGCCCGCGGACGGCCCGGGGGATCCCGCAGGGCCGGGCGGCCGGCCGGGCGGCGGTGAGGGACGGCAGATGCGTGGACGGCATGTGCTACGGCTACCAGCGCGCCGGTGCGGGCGGGCGGCGGCGCGCGTCGGTTCCCCCGAACGGGTCAGGCGGTGGCCGCCGGATGCTGGGTGCGGCTGACGTCGTACACCCCGGGAACGCCGCGCATCGCCCGCATCAGCGACGGCAGTCCGGTCGCGTCGGGCAGTCGCAGCGTGTACGTGTGCCGGACGCGCTGCTGGCTCGGGGGTTCCACGGTGGCGGAGACGACGGCCGCGCCCTCGGCGGCGATGGCCTCGGTGAGATCGGCCAGCAGCCGGGGGCGGCCGAAGGACTCGGCGACGAGGGTGACCCGGCAGCCCGTGGCCTCGCCCCAGCGCACCGGGACGGGCTCCCGGTCGAGGGAGCGCATCCGGGTCACGGCGGGACACTCCTGGCGGTGGACCGTCACCACGCCCCCGCGGACGGGGAAGCCGGTGACCGCGTCGGGGGGTACGGGCGTACAGCATCCGGCGAGCCGTACGGTCGCCGCCTCCGCGGTCACCTCGGCGCCCGGGAGGTCGATCAGCGCGTTCGCGCCCCCCGGCAGGCCGGGGGCGACGGGGACGGGCCCGCGGGGCGTGGCCGCGGGCGGGGCGGCGCCCTCCGGGTGGGCGTCGAGCCAGGCCGTGATGGCGATCCGGGCGGCGGGCGTACGGGCGTGGTCGAGCCAGTCGGGGGAGGGCCCGGACGCGGCCTCCCTGGACGCGCCCCTGGCCTCGTCGTCGACGAGCAGCAGCTGCACCGTGTCGCCGTCCTTGAGGACCGTCCCCAGGGCGGCGAGACGGCCGTTGACCCGGGCGCCGATACAGGCGTGGGCCCGCTGCCCGTACTGGGCGTACGCGGCGTCCACGCAGGTCGCCCCGGCGGGCAGGCCGAGGGTGCCCCCGTCGGCGCGGAAGACGGCGATCTCCCGGTCCTGGGCGAGGTCGGCGCGCAAGGAGGTCCAGAAGGCGTCGGAGTCGGGGGTGGCCTCCTGCCAGGCGAGGAGGCGGGAGAGCCAGCCGGGGCGGGTGGGGTCGGCCCGCTCGCCGTCGGCGCCGTCACCGCCGTCCCCGGGCGCGCCGGGGTCGGCGGGGTCCTGTGCGCCGGACTCGGCGGGGGCGTACGGATTGCCGAGGGCGATCACCCCGGCCTCGGCGACCCGGTGCATCTGATGCGTACGGATGAGGACTTCGGCGACCGTGCCGTCCGGGCCCGCGACGGCCGTGTGCAGCGACTGGTACAGGTTGAACTTGGGGGCGGCGATGAAGTCCTTGAACTCGGAGACCACCGGGGTGAAACAGGTGTGCAGCTCACCGAGTACGCCGTAGCAGTCGGCGTCCTCGCCGACCAGGACGAGGAGCCGTCCGAAGTCCGTGCCGCGCAGTTCGCCCCGTTTGGCGGCGAACCGGTGGACGGAGACGAAGTGGCGCGGCCGGATATGGACCTCGGCGGCGATACCGGAGTCCCGCAGCACGGCCCGGAATCTCTCGGCGACCGCGTCGAGTACGGCCCGGGCGGCGGAGTTCTCCGCGATCAGGGCCCGGGTCCGCTCGTACTCGGCGGGGTGGAGGATCGCGAAGACCAGGTCCTCCAGCTCGGTCTTGAGCGCCTGGACCCCGAGCCGTTCGGCGAGGGGGATGAGGACGTCCAGGGTGACCTTGGCGATCCGGACCTGCTTCTCGGGGCGCATCACCCCGAGGGTGCGCATGTTGTGCAGCCGGTCGGCGAGCTTGATCGACATCACCCGGACGTCGTCGCCGGTGGCGACGAGCATCTTCCGGAACGTCTCGGGCTCGGCCGCCGCGCCGTAGTCGACCTTCTCCAGCTTGGTGACCCCGTCGACGATGTACGCCACCTCGGCGCCGAACTCCCGCTCCACCTGGTCGAGCGTCACATCGGTGTCCTCGACGGTGTCGTGGAGCAGGGACGCCGTCAGAGTCGTGGTCTCCGCGCCGAGTTCGGCCAGGATCAGGGTGACGGCCAGCGGATGGGTGATGTACGGCTCGCCGCTCTTGCGGAACTGTCCCCGGTGGGAGGACTCCGCGAGGACGTACGCCCGGTGCAGCGGCGCGAGATCGGCGTCGGGGTGGTGGGCCCGGTGGACGTCGGCGACGTGCCCGATGGCGTCGGGCAGCCGGTGCCGGGCGGCGGGCCCCTGGAGTGCCGCGCGCCCCAGCCGGCGGAGGTCGATCCGGGACCGGCCGCGTCGACGGCTGTGGGCACCAGGGTTGGCGGCCTCTGCACTCATGGGGCACCTCCGCGCGGAATCGATACGCAACGCCCGGCGGTCGGCGGAGCGTTCGTGCCCCCGGGGCCGGTGCTTGATGCTACCGAGCCCACCGCGTGGAGCAGTCCGGCTCTCGCCCAGCGTGAACCGGATCACCCGTTCGAGCGAAGCTCTATGCGCCGGTGGTTTCGGAGCGTACGAGCAGGGCAGGTCCGATGTAACCCTCAGCGACGATCACGGCGGGGCCCGTCATCTCGATCTCCCCGTCCGGCCGCTCCGTGATCACCAGCCGTCCGCCCGGCAGTTCGACGGTGTACGTGGCGGGCACCCCGGTCTCCGCCGGGTCGGCGCCGTCCCGGCGGGCCGCCGCCACGGCGACGGCGCAGGCGCCCGTGCCGCAGGAGCGGGTCTCCCCGGAGCCCCGTTCGTGGACCCGCATGGCGAGCCGGCGCTCCCCGCGGTCGACGACGAACTCCACATTGACCCCGTGCGGATAGACCTCGGCGGGGGCGTAGGCGGGCGCGGTGCGCAGTTCGCCCGCCTGGTCGAGGTCGTCGACGAAGGCGACGGCGTGCGGGTTGCCCATGTCGACGTTGCGGGCGGGCCAGCTCAGTTCGCCGACGGTCACGGTGACGTCCCGCCCTGGCAGGGTCGCCCGGCCCATCCGGACGGTGATCTCGCCGCCGTCGGGGTCCTCCGGGGTGCCCTTGGCGATATGGACGGTCTTGACGCCGCCCCGGGTGGCCACGGCCAGCTCACCGGCCCCGGTGTGGCCCGCGTGCTGGAGGTAGCGGGCGAAGACCCGTACGCCGTTGCCGCACATCTCGGCGACGGAGCCGTCCGCGTTGCGGTAGTCCATGAACCATTCGGCCGCCCCGGCGAGGTGGCGCGCCTCGGGGTGGGCGGCGGACCGGACCACGTGCAGGACGCCGTCGCCGCCGATCCCGGCCCGCCGGTCGCAGAGCCGGGCCACGGCCGCCGGGGTCAGATCGAGGGCGTTGTCCGGGTCCGGGACGATCACGAAGTCGTTCTCGGTGCCGTGCCCCTTGAGGAAGGCGATCGGCGCGGCCGGGCGCGCGGTCTCCCGCGGGGGGCGCGAAGGCTGTGCGGTGCTCACGCCGTCCATCGTACGAGGAAGGCGGCGTCGACCGGGTCCCGGACGGGGTCGTCGGCCGGGCCGGGCCCGTACGCCGCGTGGGATCCGGGCGGTACCCGGGTGGGACTGGCCACCGGGCGGCTCAGCGGAGCCGGGCGACCCGCCAGACCGCCAGGGCGACCGCCAGGGCCGCAACACCGACGTAGAGCGCGAGGACCCGCCAGTCCGGGCGCTCGCCGGAGCCCCGGGACGGCAGGCCGGGCCAGGTGTACCCGACCCGGCGGGCCGCCATCACGCCCCAGCCGGCCGCGCAGCAGCTGAGCAGCAGGCCCAGCATGGCGACCACGGCGCCCGCCTCGCCGGTACCGAAGGCGAGCGGGAAGGCGAACATCAGCGATCCGACGGCGGCCAGGACGACGATGGGCGCGAGCTGCCAGATCCGCAGTCTGCGCGCGGGACGCAGTTCGACCTCGACCTCGTCCGTGACGATCTCCTGGTCGTCCGGACCGTCGGGGCTGAGCCCGGGTGCGCCGTCGACGACATCACGTGGCTGCTGCTCGGTGTCGTGAGGGCCGGCCTCCATCGCCACGCGCCCTCCCAACTCGGACTCCACGTCGATCGATGCTCGATGATGGCACGGCCGGAGGTGTCTGGATGACGGGCATGGCGTCCCGATGCCATCACGTGATCAGGCTGTAACCGCTCGTTCGATCAACGCCAGCGCCCGCCGCGGAAGTTCCCCGCGGTCCGCCGCCGCTCCACTGAGCCAATGCACCCGGGGGTCCTTCCTGAACCATGAATCCTGACGGCGCGCGAAGCGTTTGGTGGCGCGTACGGTCACGTCGCGCGCCTCCTGGTCGGTGCACTCTCCCGCGAGGGCGGCGAGGATCTGCTGGTAGCCGAGGGCGCGCGACGCGGTCAGTCCCTCCCGCAGCCCCCGCCCCTCAAGCTCCCGTACCTCGTCGACGAAACCGGCCTCCCACATCACGTCGACCCGGCGGGCGATGCGCTCGTCCAGTTCTGGCCGGGCGACGTCGACACCGATCTGCACGGTGTCGTAGACCGACTCGTGGCGGGGGAGATTGGCCGTGAAGGGCTTGCCCGTGATCTCGATCACTTCGAGGGCGCGGACGATACGGCGGCCGTTGCCGGGGAGGATCGCCCGGGCCGCCTCGGGGTCGGCGGCGGCGAGCCGGGCGTGCAGGATCCCGGGTCCGTTCTCCGTCAGCTCGTCCTCCAGGCGGGCGCGGATCGCCGGGTCGGTGCCGGGGAACTCCAGGGCGTCGACGGCGCCGCGCACATAGAGCCCGGACCCGCCGACGAGGACGGGGGTACGGCCTGCGGCGAGGAGCCGGTCGATCTCGGCCCTGGCGCGCCGCTGGTACTCGGCGACGCTCGCGGCCTCGGTGACGTCCCAGATGTCGAGCAGATGGTGGGGGACGCCGCCGCGCTCCTCGACCGTCAGCTTGGCGGTGCCGATGTCCATCCCCCGGTAGAGCTGCATGGAGTCGGCGTTGACGACCTCACCGCCCAGTTCACGGGCGAGGAAGACACCCAGATCGGACTTTCCGGCCGCGGTGGGACCGACGACGGCGATGACCCGCGGGGCGGGGGCTGCGCTACTCACCGTCCCAGTCTCCCAAACCCGGCGGGGGTGTCCCCGATCGGGCGAGGTGACGGGGCGGCGGGGGCTTCGTTCCTGTTGCGGAGTCGCGCACACCGTTCCGCGGCCCCGGGGGCTCCCCCGGGGC
>NZ_JBHYZV010000071.1:0-38293 GCF_042753905.1 Streptomyces sp. NPDC059248
CCGGCGCACGACGAACCCCACCTTTGGGCCTCGCACCAGCCGCACCCCGACGCCCCGCGGGGCTCGCCCGGCGGCACCTCTCCCCGTCCCCGGGGACGCCCGGCGGGTGTCCCCGGGTCAGCCGGCCCGCTCGCCGGCCTCCCGGCCGGGAGGCGAGAGGTCTCCCCTCGGATGCGGCAGCGGGGGCTGGAGCAGCAGCAGCCGCTCGGCGACGCGGAGGAAGAGGCCCGCGTCGCGCAGCAGGCACTCCGCGTCCCGGGGACTGGCCGCGTCCCGGATGCCCGCCTCGGCCCGGGCGCGGCGGGGGGCGCCCGCGGCGAAGTGGGTGCTCCATTCGGACAGCTCGGGGGCCATCTCGGGGAGCAGCTCCCACGCGCTGCGTATCCCCCCGCGGCGCCCCCGGCGGGGCGCGGTGCCGCGGGCGGCCGGCGGCGGGGTGTCGGGATAGCCGCGGGCGGCGAGGACCGCGGCGGCGGTGCGCAGGGCGGCGAGATGGGCGGTGGCGTATCGCTCGTTGGGCGTCGGGAGGCCGGCCGCCTCCTCCAGTCCGGCGCGGGCCTGGGCGAGCAGGTCGAGGGCCGCGGGCGGTGCGGAGGAGCGGCGCAGGACGGGGTGCACGTCGCTCGCGGGTCCGCTCGGCGAGGGGACAGGGCCGGTGGCACGGCGCCGGTGCGCGGCTGCCGCGTGATGACTGGCCATGACGAACCTCCTGTCGTCGTGTAACGGCACGGTGGCCGTAGGTGTCCATGGTGGATGCCACCACTGACAATCCGGCCTGACCTGCACTTTTGTCCTCGATCATGGTTTCGCGATAGTTTTTGCACTGACCAGTCAGTTCAAAAACTGACCCACTGCTTCCTGGAGGGGAGAGCACGTGAACAGCCCCGGAGGGGCGGCCGTCGTCGCCGAGGGCTTCGGACTGAAGGGCCCGCGCGGCTGGGCGTTCCGCTCCGTCGGTGTCGACGCCGCGCCCGGTTCCCTGATCGCCGTCGAGGGCCCGTCCGGCTCGGGCCGGACCTGTCTGCTGCTGGCCCTCACCGGCCGGATGCGCGCCACCGAGGGCCGCGCCGAGATCGGCGGTCTGGCACTGCCCCGGAGGATGACCGCGGTCCGGCGGAGCAGCGCACTCGGTCCCGTACCGGGTGTGAGCGATCTGGACCCGGCGCTCACGGTCGACGAGCACCTCCGGGAGCGCGCCCTGCTCCAGCGGCGCTTCGACGACACCCTCCGGTCGCTGCTGCGCCCCCGCGCCGAGCGCGCCGCCGCCGCGCGGAGCCGGATCGACGGGGCCCTGGAGGCCGCGGGTCTCGACCGGGCCGCGCTGCCCGAGGAGGGCCGTACCTCCGTACGGGATCTGGAACGGCTGGAGGCGCTGCGGCTGTCGATCGCCCTGGCGCTCATGGGCCGCCCCCGGCTGCTGGCCGTCGACGACACCGACCTCAAGCTGCCGGCCGCCGACCGGGACACCGCCTGGGCACTGCTGCGGTCCGTCGCCGACTCGGGCACCACCGTCCTGGCGGTGTGCAGCCAGGCCGGGGCCGCCGAGCGCACCACCGTCGTCCGGACCGGCGTCCCGGCCGGCGAGCACGACGGCACCGACCAGACCGACGGCACCGACGACGGGGAGGGGACGGCCGATGCGCTCGCCGAAGCTGGCCGCGCTTGAGCTGAAGCGGTTCGGACGGGGCAGGCTGCCCCGGGCCGCGATCGTGGCGGTCGTACTGCTGCCGCTGCTGTACGGCGCGCTGTACCTGTGGTCCTTCTGGGATCCGTACGGCAGGCTCGACCGCATCCCGGTCGCCCTGGTCAACGACGACGCGGGGACCACCACGGACGGCGATAAGGTGGCCGCGGGCGACGAGATCGCCGAGCGGCTGCGCGACAGCGACGTCTTCACCTGGCACGAGGTCGGGGCGGCCGAGGCCCGCGAGGGCGTCGAGAACGGTACGTACTACCTGTCGCTCACCGTCCCCGAGGACTTCAGCAGGCGGGTCGCGTCGGGCGCCGGGGACTCGCCGGAGACCGGCGCCATCGAAGTGCGGACGAACGACGCCAACAACTACATCGTCGGGCAGATCTCCCGGACGGTCTTCGCCGAGGTGCGCACCGCCGCCTCCACCGAGGCGTCCCGCTCCTTCCTCGACCGGATCTTCATCTCCTTCTCGGACATCCACGACCGTACCGAGAAGGCCGCCAGGGGCGCGGACGACCTCAAGGGCGGCATCGGGGACGCCAAGAAGGGCTCCGCCGATCTCGCGGACGGCCTCAAGAACGCCGAGAACAGCGCCGGGCGGCTCTCCGGCGGGCTGACGAAGCTCACCGACGGCGCCCGGGACGTGGAGTCGGGCAGCCGCGGGATCGCCGACGGCACCGAGGCGCTGGCCGACAAGGTCAAGGCGCTCGCCACCGGTGTCCGCCCCTATCTGGAGGACGACGGGGCGGCGATCGGCGCCGCGGCCCGGCTGGTCGACGAGACCTCGGGCACCCTGCGCACCCGGCTGGACGAGCTGGCGAAGGGCGCGCCGACGGCCGCGACCGCGGCCCGCGCCTCCGCCGCCGAACTCACCGAGGCGCACACGGAACGCTGCGAGCGGGCCCAGAGCCCCGACCCCGGCCTGTGCGCGTCCCTCCAGCGGGCCCGTGACACGGCGGTCGCCGTCTCCGGCGTCGCCGACGACGTCGACACCGTGGTCGGCGGGAACACCAGCGACCTGAAGAAGCTCGACACCCAGCTGGCCGACCTCCAGAAGAAGGCGGCCGACTTCGCCGCGGCGGCGCCACGGCTCGACGAGGACCTCGCCGCCGCCGTCTCCCGCGTCGACGCCCTCAGCACCGGCGCGAAGAAGGTCGCCGACGGCGCCGACGCGCTCCACCGCGGACTGACGGGCGCCGCGTCCGGCTCCGCCGAGCTGAATACCGGGGTGGGCAAGCTCAAGAAGGGCGCCGGGGAACTCGACGGCGGTCTGTTCAAGCTGGTCGACGGCTCATCGGAGCTGGCCGGCGGGCTCCACGAGGGCGCGGCGAAGATCCCCGACCACGGCGAGGACGACCGCGACCGCCGTACGGAGGTGATGGCCGACCCGGTCGCGCTGGCCAACAGCTCCCTGCACACGGCGCCCAACTACGGCACGGGCTTCGCCCCGTACTTCATCCCGCTCGCGCTCTGGGTCGGCGCCATGGTCGCCTACATGATCATCCAGCCGATGAACCGGCGTGCCCTGGCCGCCGGCGCCTCCCCCTGGCGGATCGCGTTCGCGGGCTGGCTGCCCGTCCTCGGTATCGGTCTGGCCCAGCTGGCGGCGCTGATGGCCGTCCTGCGGTTCGGTCCGGGGCTCGAACCGGTCCGGGGTGTCGCCACGGTCGCCTTCCTGGCGCTGGTCGTGGGCTGTTTCGCGGCGATCGTGCAGTGGCTCAACGCCCGGTTCGGCGCGGCGGGCCGGATCCTGGTGCTCGCGGTGCTGATGCTCCAGCTGACCTCGGCGGGCGGTACGTACCCCGTCGAGACCAGCCCCGGCTTCTTCAACGCGATCCACCCGTTCCTGCCGATGAGCCATGTGGTGGAGGCGCTGCGCAGACTGATCACGGGCGGCGGTCTCGAACCGGTCTGGCAGGCGACGGCGGTACTGCTGCTCTTCACCGCCGGCGCCCTGGCACTGACCGCGCTCACCGCGCGCCGCAAGCAGGTGTGGACGCTCGACCGGCTGCATCCCGAGCTGACCCTGTGACCCCGCGCCTTCCCGTACGACCCGGTGCCGCGCCGTCGCCACCGGTGCCCCGGTACCGGAGGACGGCGCCGGTATCACCAGATGAGACCGTGCGGGAAGGCGCCCTGCGAGTCCTGGGGGACCTGTGAGAATCGGCACCATGGACGCCATGGACAGCACCAGTACCCGCCGCCGGGCGACCCGGGCCAAGCTCTACGAAGCCGCGGTGACCCTCATCGCCGAGCAGGGGTTCTCCGCCACCACCGTGGACGAGATCGCCGAGCGGGCCGGGGTCGCCAAGGGCACGGTCTACTACAACTTCAAGAGCAAGACCGAGCTGTTCGAGGAGTTGCTGCGGTACGGCGTCGGCCTGCTGACGACGTCGCTCCAGACCGCCGCCGACGAGACGGCGGAGCGCGGCGGCACGAAGGTCGAGGCGCTGGACGCGATGATCCGGGCCGGTCTGGTCTTCATCGACCGCTATCCGGCCTTCACCCAGCTGTACGTCGCCGAGCTGTGGCGCACCAACCGGGCCTGGCAGGACACGCTGCTGGTGGTACGGCAGCAGGCGGTGGCGGTGGTGGAGACGGTCCTCACGGAGGCCGTCGACGGCGGTGAGCTGAGCC
This sequence comes from Streptomyces sp. NPDC059248, assembly GCF_042753905.1. Lineage (NCBI taxonomy): Bacteria > Bacillati > Actinomycetota > Actinomycetes > Kitasatosporales > Streptomycetaceae > Streptomyces > Streptomyces sp. NPDC059248. The sequence continues at coordinate 4,331 of NZ_JBHYZV010000071.1, forward strand.
CCGACATCGATGTGACGCTCACCGCGGCGGCCCTGGTCGGCATGGTCCTGGTGGCGGCGCTCGACTGGCAGTCCTTCCAGCCGGAGCGGTCCCTGGACGAGGTGCACGCCGCGCTGTCGCGGCTGCTGCACGGGCGGGTCAGCGGGCGGTAGGGCCGCTCGCGGCGGGCTGGACGGCGGGAGCCCGCGCGGCCGGATGTCCGGTGGCCGCACGGGCGACGGTGCCGATCCGCCCGGGCTCGCCGTCCGTGCCCGGGAGGACCGGCACACGGCCGTTCCCCCTCTTTCCGCGCCGGGTCCCATCCGTCCCCCCGGATCCCCCCGGGATCCCCGGCGCCCCCGTGACCGCTGTTCCCCCGCGGTCGCGGAGAACCTCCGAGGAGGCTCTCCGTACTGCACCCCGTTCCCTCGGGGACCCGCACCGTTCCGCGGCCCCGTGTCCGCGGTGCCGGTGCCCGTTCCCCTTCGGTGGCTCCACTCTCCCCCGGGCGGCGGGTCCGCCCCATCCGCGCCCGTACTCATCTGCGCGGCTAGGTATCCGTACTCAGACCTCCGTCGTCACACCCGGCACAGGATGAGCCCGGGCTCCCGGACGGACGGGTGGCCGGCCGGATTGTCAGTGGCGGTCGATAGAGTCTCGGGCATGGCAAGGATTGCGGTGATCGGCGCCGGGATGGGCGCCATGGCGGCCGCCGCCCGGCTGGCCGTGGCCGGCCACCGGGTGGTGGTGTACGAACGTACGGGGACGTACGGCGGCGCGCTCGGCGTGCTGGAGCGCGACGGTTTCGCCTTCGACACCGGACCCGGCCTGGTCCATCTCCCCGCGGTCTGGCGCGATCTGTTCCTGAAGACCGGCAAGGAGCCGCTCGAGGAGTGCGTCGGGCTGGTCCCGGTATCGCCCGCGAGCCGCCATCTGTTCGCCGACGGCACCGCCGTGGCCCTGCCCGACGCCTCCCGCGCGGGCATCGTCTCGGCGCTGGAGACGGCGCTCGGCGACGGCGCGGGCGAGCGGTGGGGCGACTTCCTGGGCCGGGCCCGGGACGCCTGGGACCGTTCCCGCCGTCCACTGCTGGAGGAGCCCCTCTGGTCCGACTGGCGGGTGCTGGAGCGCGATCCGTATCCGGCCCCGCGCCGCCGCGCCTTCCTGCGCACCCGGCAGGCGTCGACGGTCGCCGAGGTCGGCGCGTGGGAGCTGGCCGATCCGCGGCTGGCCGCCCTCTTCTCCTGGTACGCGCTGGCGTACGGACTCGACCCCCGGCACGCCCCGGCGAGCGCCGCCCTTCTGCCGTATCTGGAGCAGACGTTCGGTACGTGGTACGTGGAGGGCGGGCTGCGCGAGCTGGCCCGCGCGGTGTACGACCGGTGCCGTAAGCGCCGGGTGGAGTTCGTCTTCGACACCGAGGTGGTGTCGATCGCGGTCCGGGACGGCAGAGCCGCCGGGCTCACCCTGGCGGACGGTACGTCCGTCGAGGCCGACCATGTGGTGGCCGGGGCGGACACGGCGGCCGGACTCGCGGGACGGGACCTGTGGGCCGACGACGACATCCGGCCGCACGGCCCGGGGCTTCCGGGCCGGTTCACCGTGCTGCTGGCGCTGCGGGGCGCGGCCGGTGCCGGGGTGGCCCACCGCGGTGTGGTCCACTCCCCCGATCCGGCGGCGGAGGCGGCGGCCGTCTTCGGCGGCGGGCTCGCCGACCGGCCGACGGTCACGGTACTGCGCCCCCGCGACCCGCGGACCCGCCCGGACGACGCCCACGAGGCCGTGACCCTGACGGCGACGGTCGCGGGACCCGACGGTACGGGCCCCGACTGGACGGACAAGGCGCTGCGCGAACGGTACGCCGATGTGCTGATCGACACCGCGGCCGCCGACCCCGGCCTGGGCGGTGCCGCCGCCCTGCGGGAACGGCTTTTGTGGCACGAGATACTGACGCCCGCGCAGACGGGTACGCTGCCCGCGCCCGCCTTGGCCGGGCCGGGTGGACGCTGGCTCCACCCGTCGAACACCACCCGGCTGCCGGGGCTCCATCTGGTGGGCGGCCGGTCCCATCCGGGCGGCGGACTGGCGCACGCGGGGATGTCCGGGGCGCTGGTCGCGGGGCTGATCGTGGAGGGACCCGGTTTCCAGGGCTCCCAATAGGCCGCACCGGCGGGACCTGTCGGGGCCCGTCGGGCGCCGCCGTACGGGACGCTCGGGGTAACCCGGCCGGCGGAGCCCGACGGGTTCCGCCGGGGCCGCGGACGGCCGGTCAGTAGCGGTACTGCTGGGACTCGTTGTCGAAGCCCTGGCCCTGGTCGTACGGCGGCTGCTCGTCGCCGGGCTGCCCCGGTGCCCCGGTGTCCCGCTGCTGCGGTACCCACACCCCGCCGGGCGGGGTGTCCGTGTACGCCGCCTGCTCGTAGTAGGCGGGGTCCTGGCCGTACGGCTGCGGGTTGCCGAAGCTGTCGTAGCCGCCGTCGTAGCCGGGGGCGTACTGCTGCTGCCCGTCTCCCGGGTAGGGGTCGGCGTAGCCGGGGTACTGCTGCGGGTCCTGGCCGCCGAATTCGTAACCGGGGGTGCTGTGGGCTCCGGGAGCGCCGGGGGCGTAGTAGGGGTCGTAACCCCCGTCGTACGCGCCCGTGTTGGCGTCGTACGCGCCGCCGTCCCGGCCGGGTTCGGGGTGCGGGCCGTCCTGGTGGGCGGCGGTCCCGTAGGAGCCGTCGCCGTAGACGCCGTACTGCCCGGTGTCGTCCGGCATGGGCTGCGGCTCGTAGACCGGAGCCGGACCACCCGGGTCCGCGTCGGCTCCGTGCGCGGCCATATCCGCGTCATGGACCGGGAAACCATGGACCATGGTGTCCGTAACGGACGCGCCGGCACCGGACATGTCGGGCGCGTCGGGTCCCTCGAACCCGATCCGGGTCTCCTCGACGGAGGTGACCTCCAGCGACGGCTCCCGGGGGCCGTCCTTGCGGCGACGGCTCGCCCCCGGATGGCCGCCGAGCGCCCATCCGGTGGAGAAGCCCTTCCGGAAGGAGAGCGTCACATAGGTCTGTCCGACCGCGAAGGCGATCGCGCCGAGGGCGATGACCACCCGGGACGCCACCAGGACGCCCAGGACGACGACGAGGAAGCCGCCGAAGGCGAGGAGCCGCCAGCGCAGTCGCGCCTTGTACTGCAGCAGCACCTCGCCCAGCAGCCACAGCGCCACGACGCCGAACGCGATGTAGAGGACCGTAAGACCCATACCCGCCCCTCTCCTCCGGCCGCTGTCGGGTACGGCCGATCACACCTGCTCGTGCAGTCCGAGATTCTCGTAGATCTCGAGCGTCGCCGTGGAGTTGTTGAGGGTGATGAAGTGCAGACCCGGCACACCCTCCGAGAGCAGCTCCGCGCAGAACTCCGTCGCGAACTCGAGACCTATGGAGCGTACAGCGGCCGGATCGTCCTTGACCGCGAGGATCCGTTCTTTCAGCTCGGTGGGTACCGCGGCATTGCTGAGCTGAGCGAATCGCTCCAGTTGTCCGACATTGGTGATCGGCATGATCTCGGGGATGATCGGGGTGTCGCAGCCCTGGGCGGTCACCCGGTCACGCAGCCGCAGATAGTCCTGGGGGCGGAAGAACATCTGGGTGATGGCGTAGTCGGCCCCGGCGCGGCACTTGTCGACGAAGTGCCGGATGTCGGCGTCCCAGTCGGCGGAGCGGGGGTGCATCTCGGGGAAGGCCGCGACGCCGACGCAGAAGTCGCCGGACTCCTTGATGAGCCGGACCAGTTCGGCGGCGTAGGTGACGCCCTGCGGATGCCGTACCCACTCCCCCATCGGGTCGCCGGGCGGGTCGCCCCGGACCGCGAGGATATTGCGGATACCGGCGTCGGCGTACTGGCCGATCATGTTCCGCAGCTCGGCGACGGAGTGGTTGACCGCGGTCAGATGGGCCACGGGTGTCAGGGTGCTGTCCGAGGCGATCTGCTCCGTGGCCCTGACCGTGCCCGCGCGAGTCGAACCGCCCGCGCCGTACGTCACGGAGACAAAGCTCGGCGCCACCGCCTCGACGCGACGGAGCGCGTTCCAGAGGTTGCGCTCCCCCTTTTCCGTCTTCGGAGCCCAGAACTCGAAGGAGTAGCACGTACGGCCGCTCGCGAGCATGTCACGCACCGTGGGCGCGCGGTCCGTTCTGGTCGATGCTGTTCCTAGGGCCATAGTCGCAGGCTAGCCGGGGTGCGGGGGTCTCCCAACCCGAGTCCGCCCATCGGACACCTCTGTTCTGCATCATGGCTGCTCGGACCGGGTGCGTATCCGGTCGCTGAGACGGGCCGCCGCGGCGGCCGGGTCGTCGGCCTCGGTAATCGCCCGGACGACGACGATGCGGCGGGCGCCCGCGTCGAGCACCTCGTCGAGATTGCCCTCGTCGATACCGCCGATGGCGAACCAGGGCCGGCCGGTACCGAGCGCGGCGGTGGCCCGCACCAGGTCGAGGCCGGGGGCGTGGCGGCCCGGCTTGGTGGGGGTGGGCCAGCACGGACCCGTACAGAAATAGTCGACACCGGGCTGGACGGCGGCGGCCTCGGCCTCGGCCGGGCTGTGGGTCGACCTGCCGATCAGCACGTCGTCGCGGCCGGACGGGCGGCCGGACGGGGAGCCGGGCAAGCGGCTGGACAGGATGGCCCGGGCGGCGGGCACGGGCAGGTCGCCCTGCCCGAGGTGGAGGACGTCGGCGCCCGCGGCATGGGCGATGTCGGCCCGGTCGTTCACCGCGAGAAGCGCGCCGTGCCGGCGGCAGGCGTCGGCGAAGACCTCCAGATGCGTCAGCTCATCGGCGGCCTCCATGCCCTTGTCGCGGAGCTGGACGATGTCGACACCGGAGGAGAGCACCGCGTCGAGGAAGTCGGGGAGATCGCCCTGGCGGGTGCGGGCGTCGGTACACAGGTAGAGCCGGGCGTCGGCGAGCCGGGCGCGGTGGTCGGACGTCATGGACATCAGCGGTCCCCCCAGGGTGATGGATCGACGGGCGCCGCGTGGTGGTGATGGTGGTGGCGCCCGCCGTCCGGCGGGCGGCGGGCGGCGGGCGGCGGGTGCGCGAGTGCGCGGAAGGTGGTGCGGCCGGGGCGGCCCCGCGCGCCCGCGGCACGGGTACGGGGACGTCCCGGACGGGCCGCTCGCGCGGCCCGTCGGACGTACGGCTGGTCGGAGAACGGTGGACGGGGTCAGACGGCGAGGGCCTGGGCCCGGCGCTTCACCTCCGTGCCGCGGTTCTCCCCGAGGGCCTGCGCGGGCGTACCGGGCAGGGAGGGGTCCGGGGTGAAGAGCCACTCCAGCATCTCTTCGTCGGTGAACCCGTCGTCCTTCAGCAGCGTCAGGGTCCCGGAGAGGCCCTTGACGACCTTGTCGTCGTCGATGAAGTCGGCCGGAACCTGGAGCACCCGGTTGTCCCCGCGGCGCACCGCGATCAGCTGGCCCTCCTTGACCAGCTGCCTGACCCGCGTCACCTCGACGTTCAGCTTTTCCGCGATGTCGGGCAGCGTGAGCCAGGCGGGGACGAGGGCATCGATCTTTGCGTCAATCTCGGTCACAGGACAAGCGTGCCATCTGGGACCGACAGTGGGTAGCGGGAGTCCCGTCCGGCGGCGTCCATCCGGCCCACGCCGACGACGGATCCCCTGGTCAGCGGGCGGCCGGAGGGAGCAGCCGGTCAGCGGGCCGCGGACTTGAGGGACACCGCGGGATCCGCCGCGGCCACGGCATCGAGCCGTCCGCCGGACTGCATGATCCGGCGGCCCTGGGACAGGTCCCGGGGGCGACCGACGGCCAGTACGGCCCGCAGGAGGCCGTCCCGCAGCCACAGCACCGACCAGGCGGGCTCGGCGGGGTCGCCGCGCCACAGGAGGGTGTCGGCGTCGGCGTGGTCACCCGCGTACTGCACGAACCGGCCGAACTGCTCGGACCAGAAGTACGGCACCGGGTCGTAGACCACGGGCGCCACGGCGGGTCCCGGCGGCGCGTCCGCGGGCCGGGCCGCGGCCTCCAGATCCCCGAGGATGTTGGCCGCGACGGTGCGCGGCCCCTGGAGGGCGTTGTCCCAGTGGTGGACGAGCAGCCGCCTGCCGTAGCGGGCGGAGGGGAAGGAGGCGCAGTCCCCGACCGCGTACACCCGGGGCAGATTGGTACGGAGCCCCTCGTCGGCGGTGACCGAGCCGTCCGGGCCGGTCCCGACGCCGGAGCCGGCCAGCCAGGCCGTGGCGGGGCGGGCGCCCACGCCGACGACGACGGCACCGGCCGCGATCCGCCGGCCGTCCTCCAGGACGACCGTCCCCGGCTCGACGGACGCCACCCGGGCGCCGGTGACCAGCTCGACCCCGGCCCTGGCGTACCAGTCGGCCATGGGGGCGGTGACCTCGGCGGGGAGCGCGCCCGCGAGGGGGCGGTCGGCGGCCTCGACGACGGTGACCGCGCAGCCCGCCTCCCGGGCGGCGGTGGCGAACTCCGCGCCGATCCAGCCCGCGCCCACGACCACGATGTCGTGCTGTCGCGCGAGTACCGGTTTGAGCCGCTCGGCGTCGTCGAGGGTCCGCAGCAGATGCACCCCGGGAACGGTGTCGGCGTCGGTGCCGGGCAGTGTGAGGGGTTCGGCGCCCGTCGCCACGACGAGGACGTCGTACGGGACGGGGCCCGCTTCCGTCTCCAGCTCGCGCGCGGCGGGGTCGAGGCCGGTCACCGCGGTGCCGAGCCGGAGTCCGATGCCGAGCCCTTCGAAGTCCACGTCGAAGGCGGAGCCCTCGGCGGTCCCGAGCAGGACGGCCTTGGAGAGCGGCGGCCGGTCGTACGGCTGGTGGGGCTCGGCCCCGATGACCGTCACGGGCCCGGCGTGGCCCAGCTCCCGCAGGGCGACGGCGGTTTGCACGCCGGCCATACCGGCGCCGACGACGACCACGTGGGGGGTAAGGGGGGGTGTCTGCTGCTCGGTCTGCTGATCGGTCTGCTGATCGGTCTGCTGATCGCTCACCCCTCCACGATAATGTTCTGACGCAGCGTCAGCCCATGGGGGCCGCCGTTCGGTTTCGTCCGCGGGGCGGGTGGGTGGTTGCTCGCGCAGTTCCTCGCGCCCCTGGATTCCGTGGTTCACGTTGTGGGTGGGGTGCGGGGCCCTGTGTTTCTTGTTGGCTGGCCGCACTCCAGGACCCTGCGGGTCGCCCGTGCGGCGCGGGTTGGTCGGTCGGTCCCGGGGCCACCTCCTCGCCATCGGCGGAACCCGGGGCCTTGGAAACGCTGACCGCTGCATCCCGCCGACGGCTGCGGGGGCGACCCCGCACCCGCCCTCCCCACGACGACGGACATGCCACGGTCAGCCCGAGACCATCGAGAGGCGCGGCACCCAAGATGCCGGGGCTCGGCAGGGCGGGGAGGCGGGGGGTTAGCCGGGGATTTCGTCGACGACACTGGTGCCGGTGCCCGGCTGGGACTCCCAGGACCAGGTCTCCTCCAGGCGGATCCGGCCGTCGGGGAGTTCGGTCACCCGGGAGACGCAGTGGCCCGACGCCGTGGTGTCGTCGGTCTTGAGCTGGACGTAGCGGAAGTCGAGGCGGTCGCCCTCGCGCGTCCCCACCAGGTGGCCGCGGACCACGTCGCCGCCCGCGTAGTCGGCCCAGATCCGGCCGTCCGCCTCGTGGTAGGTGAACCGGGTGGCCGTGCCGACCTGGCCCGGGGCCTGGTCGGCGACCGGGGACATCACCAGTCCGTCCAGCGATCTCGCCATGGTGAACGCTCCTTGCTCGTATCCCGGGGCCGTACAACCGCCTTACCGGGCATCGGACACGGGGGTTAGGCTGGCCACCGTAAAGCACTCGCGGGAGCCCGGACGCACCGGGCTGAGAGGGAGGCTGGGCGGCCTCCGACCGTACGAACCTGATCCGGGTCATGCCGGCGAAGGGAGGGGCTGGACGCCCATGTCGCATACCCCGGACGTTCTGGTCGTCGGCGGCGGGATCATCGGGCTCGCCGTCGCCTGGCGGGCCGCGCAACGCGGGCTCGCGGTCACCGTCGCCGACCCGGACCCCGGGGGCGGTGCGGCCGGTGTGGCCGCGGGGATGCTCGCGGCCGTCACCGAGCTGCACTACGGCGAGCAGACCCTGCTGGCCCTCAATCTGGAGTCGGCCCGCCGCTATCCCGCGTTCGTCGCGGAGCTGGAGGAGGCGAGCGGGCGGTCCGTCGGCTATCGGGCCTGCGGCACCCTGGCCGTCGCCCTCGACGCCGACGACCGGGCCCATCTGCGGGAGCTGCACGCCCTCCAGCTGCGGTCCGGTCTTGCGGCGGAGTGGCTCAGCGGGCGGGAGTGCCGCCGTCTGGAGCCGATGCTCGCGCCCGGGGTGCGCGGCGGTCTGCGGGTCGACGGCGACCACCAGGTCGATCCCCGGCGGCTCGCCGCGGCGCTGGTCGTCGCCTGTGAGCGGGCCGGGGTGGAGCTGCGGCGCGACCGGGCCGACCGGCTGCTGGTCGAACACGACCGGGCCGTGGGCGCCGTACTCGCCGACGGGCGGGGGGTACGGGCCGCGTGGACCGTACTCGCCGGGGGGAGCCGGAGCGGACTGCTCGGCGGGCTCCCGGCCGATGTGCTGCCGCCGGTGCGTCCGGTCAAGGGGCAGGTGCTCCGGCTGGCCGTGCCGCCCTTGTACGCCCCCTTCCTCTCCAGGACCGTGCGGGCCGTCGTCCGGGGCAGCCAGGTCTATCTGGTGCCCCGCGCGGACGGTGAACTCGTCGTCGGCGCGACGAGTGAGGAGCTGGGCTTCGACACCACCGTCACCGCGGGCGGGGTCTACGAGCTGCTGCGCGACGCCCATGAGCTGGTGCCGGGAATCACCGAGCTGCCGCTGACCGAGACCAGGGCCGGGCTGCGGCCCGGCTCTCCGGACAACGCCCCGCTGCTGGGCCCGAGCGCGCTGCCCGGGCTGCTGCTGGCCACCGGGCACTACCGCAACGGCGTCCTGCTCACCCCCGTCACCGGCGACGCGATCGCGAGCGCCCTGGCCACCGGTGTGCTGCCCGAGGAGATCCGGCCCTTCACCCCCGACCGCTTCCTTCCCGCCGCCCCCGTCTCCCAGGAGCAGCTCGTATGAACAGCGTTAGCCCGGTCGTGTCCGTCAACGGCGAGTGGCGTGAACTCGCCGGCGGTACGACGCTCGACGCTCTCGTCGCCACCGTCGCCCCGGCACCCGAGGGGGTCGCCGCCGCGGTGAACGAGGCGGTCGTACCGCGCGGCCAGTGGCCCGGCACGCTCCTCGGCGACGGCGACCGGGTCGAGATCCTCACCGCGGTCCAGGGGGGCTGAGCCGCCGTGCCCGATCTCGTACCGTTTCCCGCTCCGGAGGCCCAGGGTGATCCCCTCACGATCGCCGGCACCGCCTTCGGCTCCCGGCTGATCATGGGTACGGGCGGCGCCCCCAGCCTCGACGTCCTCGAACGCGCCCTCGTCGCCAGTGGTACCGAGCTGACCACCGTCGCCATGCGCCGGGTCGACCCCACCGTCCACGGCTCGGTGCTCTCGGTGCTGACCCGGCTCGGTATCCGCGTCCTGCCGAACACCGCGGGCTGCTTCACCGCGGGCGAGGCGGTCCTCACCGCCCGGCTGGCCCGGGAGGCCCTCGGCACCGACTGGGTCAAGCTGGAGGTGGTCGCCGACGAGCGGACCCTGCTGCCCGATCCCGTAGAGCTGCTCGACGCCGCCGAGACCCTCGTCGACGACGGCTTCACCGTGCTCCCGTACACCAATGACGATCCGGTGCTCGCCCGCAAGCTGGAGGATGTGGGCTGTGCGGCGATCATGCCGCTGGGCTCCCCCATCGGCTCCGGCCTCGGGATCCGCAATCCGCACAACTTCCGGCTGATCGTCGAGAACGCGGGAGTGCCGGTCGTCCTCGACGCGGGCGCGGGTACGGCGTCCGACGCGACGCTCGCGATGGAGCTGGGCTGTGCGGCGGTGATGCTCGCGTCGGCCGTCACCCGCGCCCAGGAGCCGGTGCTGATGGCGGAGGCGATGCGGTACGGGGTGGCCGCCGGCCGGCTGGCGTACCGCGCGGGCCGTATTCCGCGCCGCCACTTCGCCCGCGCGTCGTCCCCGACGGGGGGTGTCGCCGACTTCGGGTCCCACGCACCCGATGAAGACGGTGCCGCGGATCCGGAGCGTCCGGCGTTCTGACCGCTCCGCGCCGGGGGCCGGGGGGCCGGGACCGTCACGGCTCGGCATCGTTCCTGACCCGATCCTGCCCCGGTCGCGGCCGCCCCGGGACCGGCGGCGGCCGGGTTGTCGGTCCCGGCTCGTAGAATCGGCCCGTGGACACGACCCTCCAGGACCCTCTCGTCGGGCAGCTGCTCGACGGCCGATACCGCGTCGACGAGCGGGTGGCCGTCGGCGGGATGGCCACGGTCTACCGGGCGCTGGACACCCGGCTCGACCGTGAGCTGGCGCTGAAGGTGATGCATCCGGCGCTGGCGACCGACGCGACGTTCGTGGAGCGGTTCATCCGGGAGGCCAAGTCCGTCGCCCGGCTGTCGCACCCCAATGTGGTGGGCGTCTTCGACCAGGGGGCGCAGGGCGCCTATGTCTATCTGGCCATGGAGTACGTGGCCGGATGCACCCTGCGGGACGTGCTGCGCGAGCGGGGCGCGCTGCGGCCCCGGGCGGCCCTCGACATCCTGGAGCCGGTCCTGGCGGCGCTGGGCGCCGCGCACCGCGCGGGCTTCGTCCACCGCGACGTCAAGCCGGAGAACGTGCTGATAGGGGACGACGGCCGGGTGAAGGTCGCCGACTTCGGGCTGGTCCGGGCCGTCGGATCGGTGACGAACACCACGGGCAGTGTCCTGGGGACGGTCTCCTATCTCGCCCCGGAGCAGATCGAGGACGGCACCGCCGACACGCGTTCCGATGTGTACGCGTGCGGTGTGATGCTCTTCGAGATGCTGACCGGCGGCAAGCCGTACACGGGCGACACCCCCGCCCAGGTGCTGTACCAGCATCTGAACGAGGCCGTGCCCGCGCCGTCGGGCCGGTTCCCCGGTCTCGCGGTGGAGCTGGACGAGCTGGTGGCGAGCGCGACGGCGCGGCGTCCCGATGTCCGTCCGTACGACGCCGTGGCCCTGCTCGCGCAGGTCAGGACCGCGCGCGCGGCCCTCGGCGACGAGCAGCTCGACCTGGTGCCGCCCGGCGCCCGCGAGCCCGGTGACCCGGATGACGGAGAAGCCGGTGGGGGCGGCGAGCCGGGCCGGCGGCGGAGCGCCGGTGCCGAGGAGCGTACGGATGTCATCCCCCGGCTCTCCGGCGGGCTGCCGGACGAGCAGCGGGTCCAGCACACGGCCCGGTTCACGGTCCCGCCGTCGACCCCTCCGGGCGGCGCCCGCCGGAGACTCTCCCCGCTTCCCCGGCTCCCCCGCCGGGGCGTCGTCACACTCCTGGTGGCCGTTCTCGCGGTCCTCGGGATCGGTGCGGGCGTCTGGTACATCAACTCGGGCCAGTTCACCCGGGTCCCGGCCGTCATCGGGAAGACCGAGACCGAGGCGAAGAAGCGGATCGAGGGCGCGGGGCTGGGTGTGAAGGGCGTCCGGCGGGAGTTCAGCGAGACCGTCGAGCGGGGCACGGTCATCGGTTCGGATCCGGCGACCAACGAGCGGATCCGCGGCAACGGCTCCGTGACGATCGTCGTCTCGCGCGGCCCGGAGATCGTCCGGGTGCCCGCGGTGAAGGGCGAGCCGCTGGCGAAGGCGGAGGACGCGCTGCGCCGGGCCGGTCTGGCGCCCGGGGTGGTGAGCCGGGAGTTCAGTGCCGAGGTGCCGCAGGGCGCGGTGATCCGTACCGAGCCGGGAGCGGGCGCCGGGCGCAGCCCGGACTCCGCGGTGTCCCTGGTGGTCAGCCGGGGCGCCCCGGTCGAGGTGCCGGATGTGACGGGCGACCCCGTCGCCGAGGCGACGGCCGAGCTGGAGGGCGCCGGGTTCGAGGTGGCCGTCGCGCCCGAGCAGGTGAACTCCCCGCAGGAGGCGGGCAGGGTCGCCCGGCAGTCGGCGCCGGAGGGCACCCGGCTTGCCAGTGGCGACACGGTCACCCTCACGGTCTCCAAGGGGCCCCGGATGGTCGTGGTCCCCGATGTCGGCGGCTCGTCGGAGGGCGACGCGCGCCGTGAGCTGGAGGCCGCGGGCTTCCGGGTGAAGGTGGAGAAGTCGTTCCCGTTCCTCGGCGACAAGGTAGCGAGCCAGTCACCCGGCGCGGACGAGCGGGCCCCCGAGGGCGGCACGGTCACCATCACCCTCAAGGGCCTGTAGGCCCGGCCCCGAGGAACCGAAGACGGCCCGGCGCCGCGGAAGGACAACGGAAGCATCCATGCGCAATCCCGTCGGCGGTCATGTCCCCGTGGCCGGGGGTCTCGCCACGACCGGTCTTGGCACCGCCCGTGAGATCGGCGCGGAGACCGTCCAGGTCTTCGTCGCCAATCCGCGCGGCTGGGCGACGCCCGCGGGCCGCCCGGACCAGGACGACGCCTTCCGCGAGCAGTGCACGGCGGAGGGGATCATTCCGTGGATCCACGCCCCGTATCTGATCAACTTCGGCTCGCATACCGAGGAGACCGCGCGGCGTTCGGTGGTGTCGATGCGGCACTCCTTGCGCCGGGGCCGGGAGATCGGGGCGCCGGGGGTCGTGGTGCACACCGGCTCGGCGACCGGGGGCCGCTCCCGCGAGACGGCGTTGGCGCAGGTCAGGGAGTTGGTTCTGCCGCTGCTCGACGAGCTGACGGCGGACGACGACCCGATGCTGCTGCTGGAGGGCACGGCGGGCCAGGGCTCGTCGCTCTGCTCCCGGGTCGAGGACTTCGGCCCCTACTTCGAGGCGCTGGAGTTCCACCCCCGGCTCGGCGTCTGTCTCGATACGTGTCATGTGTACGCGGCCGGACACGACCTGGCGGCTCCGAACGGGACGGCCGCGGCGCTGGACGCGCTGGTGGAGACGGTCGGCGCGGGACGGCTGCGGCTGATCCACGCCAATGACTCCAAGGAGGTCAGCGGTGCCCACAAGGACCGTCACGAGAACATCGGCGCCGGGCACATCGGGCGGGAGGCGTTCGGGGAGCTGCTGCGCCATCCGGCGACCGAGGGCGTACCGCTGATCATCGAGACGCCCGGCGGCAAGGAGAAGTACGCGGCGGATATCGCGCTGCTCAAGGCGTTGCGCGTCGGCTCCACCGTCGGGTAGACCGCGGCGACACGCCGCCCCGGGGGCTCCGATCATCGGTGACACGAGTCAACCAAGTGGCCGAAAAGTGGCCCCGGGCCATTACAGCTCGGGGCCGTCCCCTGGCTCCTCCTGATAGGAGTAGCGCTGCTCCCGCCAGGGGTCACCGAGGTTGTGATACCCCCGCTCCTCCCAGAAACCCCGGCGGTCGGCCGTCATGTACTCGACACCCCGGACCCATTTGGGCCCCTTCCAGGCGTAGAGGTGCGGCACCACCAGACGGAGCGGGAAGCCGTGCTCGGCGGTGAGCAGTTCACCGTCCTTGTGCGTGGCGAAAATCGATCGTTCCGTCAGGAAGTCGGCGAGCCGCATATTGGCGCTGAAGCCGTACTCGGCCCAGACCATGACATGGGTGACGTCGGGCGCGGGCGGCGCCAGATCGGCGACGACCCGCGCGGAGACCCCGCCCCATTCGGCTCCCAGCATGCTGAATTTCGTCACGCAGTGGAGGTCCGCCACGACCGTGGAGAAGGGCAGCGCCGAGAACTCCTCATGGGTCCAGCAGCGCTTGTCGCCATCGGCGGTGGCCCCGAAGACCCGGAACTCCCAGCGCTCGGGACGGAACTTCGGTACGGGTCCGTAGTGGGTGACCGGCCAGCCGCGCTGCAGTCGCTGACCCGGCGGAAGCTCGGATTCCAGTGCTCCTCGGTGATCCCTGCTCTCCGGCTGACCCATGTCCTAATGGTGACAGACCGGGAGGGGTGGTCATGACCGGGTCTGGGCCGATTCGGGCAACTCCCACTAAGGCGGAACTTACTGGACGGCTCCCGACGGCGATGCGAGGATGCGCGCACCTGCCCACACCCACTTCACCTGTGGAAGGAGCCGCCGCGATGCAGGGCGACCCCGAGGTCATCGAGTTCCTCAACGAGCAGCTGACCGCCGAGCTGACCGCGATCAACCAGTACTTCCTGCACGCCAAGATGCAGGACAACTTCGGCTGGACGAAGCTCGCCAAGTACACCCGCGCCGAGTCGTTCGACGAGATGAAGCACGCCGAGGTGCTGACGGACCGGATCCTCTTCCTCGACGGGCTGCCGAACTACCAGCGGCTGTTCCATGTCCGGATCGGTCAGACGGTGACCGAGATGTTCCAGGCGGACCGGCAGATCGAGGTGGAGGCGATCGACCGCCTCAAGCGCGGGGTGGAGCTGATGCGCGCCAAGGGCGACATCACCTCGGCGAATATCTTCGAGTCCATCCTGGCGGACGAGGAGCATCACATCGACTATCTCGACACCCAGCTGGACCTGATCGAGAAGCTCGGCGAGCCGCTCTATATCGCCCAGCTCATCGAGCAGCCGGAGAGCTGAGCCGCGTCTCGCCGCCGGACCGGCCGCGGAGTGCGCGGAAACGCTCCTGCCGAGCCGGAGGGCGGATCCGGGAGCCGGATCCGCGCGGGCCTCAGGCCGCCTCGTCCAGCTCGGTGATCCCCTCGCCACCGGACACCCCGGGACGGCCGGGGGCACCGGTCCCGTCAGGGACACCGGGAATGCCCGGGATACCGGGGATCCGGGGCACGGCCGCGACACCCGTCGCACCGGCCGGCGCGTCCGTGACGGCCGCCAGCGCCGGTCGGCCCTGGTCGATCAGCTCGCGCCGGGGACAGCTCCCCCGGCCGAGGATGGACTGGATCGTACGGACGCACGAGCCGCAGTCCGTGCCCGCCTTGGAGGCGGAGGCGATCTGGCGGGGCGTACACGCGCCCGCCGCCGCGTGCTCCTTGACCTGCTGCTCCGTAATGCCGAAGCACGAGCAGACGTACACGCGGTTCACCTCCCGACGGACTGATGGGGCCTTGCTGCGCCGGGCCTATCGGTCCGGAACGTCCGGGGACGTCCGGCTCCGGGACCCGAAGGGTTGTGCCCTTTCCGACGCAATCAACCCGATTCATCGGTGAGGCTAACCTAACCTTACCCGTCCTGGCGAGGGGGCAAAAGCACGATGGGGCGCGAATCACAAGGATTCGCGCCCCATCGGTGTCCGGTGGTCGGGCCGTCGCCCGGGTCCCGGGTCCTACTGGTCCCGGTACATCTCCGCGACCAGGAAAGCCAGGTCGAGGGACTGGCTGCGGTTGAGCCGCGGGTCGCAGGCCGTCTCGTACCGCTGGTGCAGATCGTCGACGAAGATCTCGTCGCCGCCGCCCACGCACTCGGTGACATCGTCACCGGTCAGCTCGACATGGATGCCGCCGGGGTGCGTCCCCAGCTCCTTGTGCACCTCGAAGAAGCCCTTGACCTCGTCGAGGACGTCGTCGAAGCGGCGGGTCTTGTGCCCGGAGGCCGCCTCGAAGGTGTTGCCGTGCATCGGGTCGGTGACCCAGGCCACGGTGGCACCGGAGGCGGTGACCTTCTCGACCAGGGCCGGGAGCCGGTCCCTGACCTTGTCGGCGCCCATCCGGACGATGAAGGTCAGCCGGCCGGGCTCGCGGTCGGGGTCCAGCCGGTCGATGTAGGTCAGCGCCTCGTCGACGGTGGTCGTCGGGCCCAGCTTGATCCCGATCGGGTTGCGGATCCGGGAGGCGAACTCGATATGCGCCCCGTCCAGCTGGCGGGTCCGCTCGCCGATCCAGACCATGTGGCCCGAGGTGTCGTAGAGGTGTCCGGTCCGCGAGTCGGTCCGGGCCAGCGCGCCCTCGTAGTCCAGCAGCAGCGCCTCGTGGGAGGCGAAGAACTCCACCGCGCGGAACTCGGCCGGGTCGGTACCGCACGCCTTCATGAAGTTCAGCGCGTTGTCGATCTCCCGGGCGAGCTGCTCGTAGCGCTGGCCGGACGGCGACGACTTCACGAAGTCCTGGTTCCAGGCGTGCACCTGCCGCAGATCGGCGTAGCCGCCGGTGGTGAAGGCGCGGACCAGGTTCAGCGTGGAGGCCGACGCGTGGTACATCCGCTTCAGCCGCTCAGGATCGGGGATCCGGGCGGCCTCGGTGAACTCGAAGCCGTTGACGGAGTCGCCGCGGTACGTCGGCAGCGTCACGCCGTCGCGGGTCTCGGTCGGCTTGGAGCGCGGCTTGGAGTACTGCCCGGCGATCCGGCCGACCTTCACCACCGGCACGGAGGCCGCGTAGGTGAGGACGGCGCTCATCTGGAGCAGCGTCTTCAGTTTGCCGCGGATCTGGTCCGCCGACACGGCGTCGAACGCCTCGGCGCAGTCCCCGCCCTGGAGCAGGAACGCCTCGCCCCTGGCGACGGCGCCCATCCGCGCGCGCAGCTGGTCGCACTCGCCCGCGAAGACGAGCGGCGGATAGCTTTCGAGCTCGGCGATCACATCGCGCAGAGCCTCGGCATCCGGGTACTCGGGCTGCTGCGCCGCGGGCAGGTCTCGCCAGGTGTTGCCACCGGAAAGGGTGGTCTTAGCGTTCACGGTCACACCGCCAACAGTACGGGGTCCCGGACGGGACCCGGTCCGCCGCCCACCCAATGAGACGTACAGTCCAGCATTCCGTCACACAGATCACATCGGTCACATAAATCAACTCGGACCACGGCTACAACAGATGTTCTGTGGAACTCCTTCCCCGGGGCGGAACGGCGTGCCGTACGCCACACACCCGGCGCGGGCGGCCGTGCGCTACAGTTCGCCGCATGAATCCGACGCAGCACCGCACCCAGTGGTGGTGGACCGCTCATCCGGCGGCCCACTGACTGCGCGTATCCAGACGACACAGTCGAGCAGAGACCAGGCCGCCCGAGGGGCGGCCTTTGTGTTTCCCGACCCGGTGTCCCACGGAACACGGATACGGATACGGATCACGGACAACGGCCGGCCCTCTCCCCCGGACCCCGGCGCACGGTACGAACCGGCGCCGCGGCCCCACCCGGAAAGGAATCCCGGATGTCCGAGCCCATCGCACCGCCCGCCGCCACCGCCGCGGAGGTCGTCGCCCGTCTGCTGGACGGCGACCGGCCCTTCGCCGTACTGCGCAGACGCACCCCCGGCCATGACCACGACACCGTCGAGGTGCTGATCGGCCCGGTCCGCGAGGCGGCGACCCTCGGCGAACTGCCGGTCTTCACCGACCGTCCGACGCTCGCCCTGGTCCCGTTCCGGCAGATCCGGGAGCGCGGCTTCGACGTCCGCGACGACGGCACCCCGCTGAGCGCGCTGATCGCCGATGAGACGTACGAGCTACCGCTCGGCGCCGTGCTCGACGCGCTGCCGAGCCACCCGGTCCGGGTCGAGGACGGCGGTTTCGACGTCTCCGACGAGGAGTACGCGGATATCGTCGGCCGGGTCGTCCGGGAGGAGATCGGCGGCGGCGAGGGCGCGAACTTCGTGATCCGCCGGACGTACACCGGTTCCGTCCCCGGCTTCGGCCGGGCCGACGCCCTGGCCCTGTTCCGCCGGCTGCTGGCGGGTGAGCGGGGCGCGTACTGGACGTTCGTGGTCCATACGGGCCCCGGTGGCCGCACCCTCGTCGGCGCCAGTCCCGAGGTCCACGTCCGAATGAGCGGCGGCACGGTCGTGATGAATCCGATCAGCGGTACGTTCCGCTATCCGCCCGGGGGCCCGGACCCCGAGGCGCTGCTGCGCTTCCTCGACGACCCCAAGGAGCGCGACGAGCTGTCGATGGTCGTGGACGAGGAACTGAAGATGATGTGCACGGTCGGCGACCGGGGCGGGGTGGTCGTCGGGCCCCGGCTCAAGGAGATGGCCCATCTCGCGCACACCGAGTACGAACTGCGGGGCCGCTCGTCGCTGGACGTCCGGGAGGTGCTGCGGGAGACCATGTTCGCGGCGACGGTCACCGGGGCGCCGGTGCAGAACGCCTGCCGGGTCGTCGAGCGGCACGAGGCCGGCGGCCGGGGCTATTACGGCGGCGCGCTCGCGCTCATCGGCCGGGACGGCGGCGGCGCCCAGACGCTGGACTCGCCGATCCTGATCAGGACCGCCGATATCGCGGCGGACGGCGGGCTGCGGGTGCCGGTGGGGGCGACGCTGGTCCGGCACTCGGTGCCCGCGCACGAGGTCGCGGAGACCCGTACGAAGGCGGCGGGGGTCCTGGCGGCGCTCGGGGTGGTTCCCGGCCGCCCGCCGGGCCGGGCCGAGCGGCCCCGGCTCGCGGACGAGCCCCGGGTGCGGGCCGCCCTCGACGCCCGCCGGGCCGATCTGGCGCCGTTCTGGCTGCGGCTTCAGGAGCCCGGCGACGGGGTACGGACGGACACGGCACCGCCCGTCGGCGAAGGCGACGGGTTCCTCGCCGACGGGCCGGCCGGTGGTACGGCGCGCGGCGGACGGCCACTGCGCGGCCATGCCCTGGTTGTGGACGGCGAGGACACCTTCACGGCGATGCTCGCCCATCTGCTGCGGTCCACGGGGCTGGAGGTGACCGTGCGCCGGTTCGACGAGCCCGGGCTGCGGGAGACGGTCCGCGACCACCACGGTCCGGTCGTCCTCGGCCCCGGTCCCGGCGATCCGGTGGACCCGGACGATCCGAAGATGCGGCTGCTGCGCTCGCTCGCCGCCGACCTGCTGGACGGTCACTCCCACGGTGTGCTCGGCGTCTGTCTCGGGCATGAGCTGATCGCCCACGAGCTGGGGCTGCGGCTCGCCCGGAAGGCCGCCCCGCACCAGGGCGCCCAGGAGCGGATCGACTTCTTCGGCCGTCCCGAGACCGTCGGCTTCTACAGCAGCTTCTCGGCCCACTGCGACGAGGCGGCGGCTCGGCGGCTCGCGGCGCGGGCGGTCGAGGTGGCGAGGGATCCGGCGACCGGAGAGGTCGCCGCGTTGCGCGGGCCCGGGTTCGCGTCGGTGCAGTTCCATCCGGAGTCGGTACTGACGCTCAACGGGCCGGAGCTGGTCACCGAGCTGCTGCGGGAGTCGGTCCTGGCCGGCGGCTGACGGTCACGGGGCCTATCCGGAGCCCCGCGGGGGCGTACCCGGGGGCCGGGCGCACGGCGTGTGCCCGGCCCCCGGGGCGCCGGGCACCGGGCGCCGGGATCGGACCCGGTCCCCCGGCTACCGCGATCCGTGATCCGCCGGGATCAGGACGTTGCCGGAGCTGCGGCCCGCCGCCCAGTCGGCCACGTTCCGTGCCGTGGTCTCCACGATCTGCCGGACCGCTTCCTCCGTGTAGTACGCCTGGTGGGAGCTGACCAGCACATTCGGGAAGGTCATCAGCCGGGCGAGGGTGTCGTCGGCGACCGCTTCGAGGGACTTGTCGAGGAAGAAGAGCCCGGCCTCCGCCTCGTAGACGTCGAGTCCGACCCCGGCGAACCGGCCCCGGCGCAACTCCTCCACCAGGGCCTCGGTGTCGATCAGTCCGCCGCGGCTGGTGTTGACGAGGACCACGTCGTCCTTCATCGTCGCCAGCGCCGGCGCGTCCACGATGTGATGGGTGGCGGGCAGCAGCGGTACATGCAGGCTGATGAGGTCGGCCTCGGCGAAGAGCCGCTCCTTGTCGGTGTACTCCATCCCGAGCGCCGCGCACTCGGGGTTCTCGGCGATGTCCCAGCCCAGCAGGCGCATCCCGAAGCCGTGGGCGATCGCGGCGAAGGCGGCGCCGATCCGGCCGGTGCCCAGGACCCCGGCGGTCCGGCCGTGCAGATCGCGGCCCAGCAGGCCGTCGAGCCGGAAGTCGAAGTCCCGGGTACGGCCCGCGGCCCGGACGATCCGCCGGTTGACGGCGGTCGCCAGGGTCCAGGCGAACTCGGCGACGGAGTACGGGGAGTACGACTCGACCCGGGCGACGGTGAGGCCCAGTTCGGCGGCGACGTCGAGATCGATGTTGTTGAAGCCCGTGGACCGCTGGGCGATCATCCGGGTGCCCCCGGCGGCGAGGGTCCGCAGCACCCCGGCGTTGAGGTCGGCGTTGACGCTGGTGGAGATCGCCTCGTGGCCCGCCGCGATGGGCGCGGTGTCGGCGTCGAGGAAGACCTCCAGACAGCGGACCTCGAACTGTCCGGCGAAGGCCCGCTCGATCAGCGGCTTCTCGTCCGCCTGCACTCCGAAGGCGAGGATCTCCACGCGGTGCTCCCGTTCGCGGTGCCGGTGCGCCCGCGATGGCCGCGGGCCGTCCCGGGTGACTATACGAACCCGGGAGCGGCCCGCGACCCGGGCGCGCCGAAGGGTCCGGCGGGGCGGTCGGCTCCCGCCGGAGGTCCGGCGCGCCGGTCAGCCGAAGAAGACCCCGACCTCCTCGTACAGGGCGGGTTCGACGGTCTTCAGCCGGGCGGTGGCCTCGGCGATCGGGACCCGGACGATATCGGTGCCGCGCAGGGCGACCATCCGGCCGAAGTCACCGTCCCGGACGGCCTCGATCGCGTGCAGACCGAACCGGGTGGCCAGCCAGCGGTCGAACGCGCTGGGGGTGCCGCCGCGCTGGACATGGCCGAGGACGGTGGTCCTGGCCTCCTTGCCGGTGCGCTTCTCGATCTCCTTGGCCAGCCATTCGCCGACGCCGGAGAGCCGGACGTGCCCGAACGAGTCGAGCGTGCCGTCCTTGAGGACCATCTCGCCGTCCTTGGGCATGGCGCCCTCGGCGACCACCACGATCGGCGCGTAGGTGGCCTTGAACCGGGAGGTGACCCAGGCGCACACCTGGTCGACGTCGAAGCGCTGTTCCGGGATGAGGATGGCGTTGGCACCGCCCGCGAGCCCGGAGTGCAGGGCGATCCAGCCCGCGTGCCGCCCCATCACCTCCACGACCAGGACGCGCATATGCGATTCGGCGGTGGTGTGCAGCCGGTCGATCGCCTCGGTGGCGATCCCCACGGCGGTGTCGAAGCCGAAGGTGTAGTCGGTGGCCGACAGGTCGTTGTCGATGGTCTTGGGAACGCCGACGCACTTGACGCCGTACTCGTCGTGCAGCCGGGCTGCGACCCCCAGGGTGTCCTCGCCTCCGATCGCGATCAACGCGTCGACCTCGGCCTTGGCGAGGTTCTCCTTGATCCGGCGGATGCCGTCGGGGGTCTTGAGCGGATTGGTGCGCGAGGAACCGAGGATGGTGCCGCCGCGGGGCAGGATGCCCCGGACGACCGGGATACCGAGCGGAACGGTGTCGTCTTCGAGCGGTCCGCGCCAGCCGTCCCGGTAGCCGGTGAACTCGTACCCGTACTCCTGGACGCCCTTGCGGACGACCGCGCGAATGACGGCGTTGAGGCCGGGGCAGTCCCCGCCCCCGGTCAGTACTCCGACGCGCATGGAAGAAATCCCTTCGCCAGATGAGCCCTAGGACCGGTCACGCTAATCGTGATCCAGGTCACTACGAGTGGCGGCGAGGGTCAATAGCCCTGCGGTAGGGGCCGGTCCAGGCCCTGGTCAGCGGGGTGCGCGGGACGGGTGGGAAAGGAAGCTTTCACTCGTACGAGTGCGACGGCGCACGGCCGAGCGCCGTACCCCACCCGTTCGGCGCCACGGCCGCGCCGGGGGCGGCGCCGGGGACCGCGCCGGGGGCCTGGTCCGCGCCCGGATCAGACGGTCGCCGCGCCCGCCGCGGCCGGCCCCTCGGGGACGTCGCGAGTGACAGGAGTGTCAGGGGTATCAGGAGTGTCAGGGGTGTCGATGCCCTGCTCTATCGCATACCGCACCAACTCGACCCGGTTGTGCAGCTGAAGCTTGCCGAGCGTGTTCTGAACGTGGTTCTGCACGGTCCGGTGCGAGATCACCAGCCGTTCCGCGATCTGCTTGTACGACAACCCCTTGGCGACCAGCCGGAGCACCTCGGTCTCCCGCTCCGTGAGCCGGGGCGCCTTGGACTCGCCCTGGTCCGCGGCCGGGGCCGGGTCGGTGGCCAGCCTGCGGTACTCGCCGAGGACCAGACCGGCGAGACCGGGGGTGAAGACCGGGTCGCCGTCGGCGGTGCGCCGCACCGCGTCGGTCAGCTCCTCCGTACTCGCCGACTTCAGCAGATAGCCCGTGGCGCCGGACTTGACCGCCTCCAGGACGTCCGCGTGCTCACCGCTGGCGGAGAGCACCAGCACCCGCAGCCCCGGCAGGGCGGCCACCAGGTCCTTGCACACCTGCACCCCCGGCTTCAGCGGCAGGTTCAGATCGAGGACGAGCACATCGGGTGTCACGGCTCTCGCCCGGCGGACGGCCTGCTGGCCGTCGCCCGCGGTGGCCACGACGTCGAAGCCCGCCGCCTCCAGATCGCGGGCGACGGCATCGCGCCACATCGGATGGTCGTCCACGACCATCACCCGGGTCGTCCGCCCCTCGGTACGCTCCGTCATGATCCGTCCTTCCCCCCTCGCGCCCCCACGGCCCGCGGGACCTTCAACTCGACTTCCGTGCCCTGCCCCGGGACCGAGACCAGCTCGGCGGCTCCCCCCAGATCCCGCAGCCGGCCCCGGATGGAGAGCGCGACACCGAGCCGCCCCTCACCCTCGGCCTGGGCGAGCCGCCCCTCCGGGATCCCCGGTCCGTCGTCCCGGACCGTGACGATCACCTCGTCGGGCCAGTCCTCGACCAGGATCCAGGCATGGGCGCCCTCCCCGGCATGGCGTTCCACATTGTCCAACGCGGCACCGACAGCCGCCGCCAGCTCGGTCGCGGCGGCGGCCGGGAGCAGTACCGGGGCACCGGGTTCGGAGAGCGTGACCCGGGCACCGGCACGGGGCGCGAGCAGCGACCGCAGATCGCATACGCCGTCCCCGGCCGCCGGGTCGTCGTCGACCGCCCGGACGATGGCGCCCTGGGAGACGTCCTCGGACGCCCGGCTGGCCGGCAGGAGCCCGGAGGAGACCAGGGTACGCAGCGCCACCTCCTGCTCCCCGGCCATCCGGCCCAGCTCCGCGGCCTCCCCGCCGATCGCGGTGCCCCGGCGCTGGACCATGGCGAGCACTTGGAGGACGCCGTCGTGGATGTCCCGGGCCAGCCGCTCCCGTTCGCGGGTCGTGGCCTCGATCTCCAGCGCGCGGGCGAGGGTGCGCTCGGAGGCGCGGGCCACCTCGACGACGTATCCGATGGCGATGGACGCCACCCAGACCAGCAGGACGTTGTGGAAGGTGTCGCCGGTGGGGTCGCCGCGTTCGACCATATTGGCGATGGCGACCAGGGACGAGGCGAGGCCCGCCCAGCGCCAGCCGCCCTTGATCGCGAAGGCCAGGACGGAACCCGCGGTCCATATCGACGGCAGGGTGGGGCCGTCGACCCGCTGGGCGTCGAAGTCGGCGACCGGGGTCAGCATGATGCCGGTGACGGCGATCGTCAGATCGGCGGCGAGGAACGGCCGGGTGCAGCTCGCGGCGTTGCGGACGAAGGGCAGGGTGGCCAGGGTCCACACCACGAGGAAGGCGAGGAAGGCGTACGCCACCCAGGGGCGTTCGAACTTGTCGGGGTTGAGGGGCAGCAGCAGGATCGCGTAGAGCATCGTGAGGACGCGATAGCCCGCGAGGGCGCGCCACAGCGGCAGCTCGACCGACATCTGTACGACCCGCTCGCGCCCGGCCATCTCCCCGGCTCCCCCGCCCGCTTCCGTTCCCGCCCCGGCCGTGCCGCGGCTTCTGCCCTCCGGACGCCCCCGCGCCCCGTTCCGGTTCTCCGTCGCCGGGATTCCCCCCGAGCCCCGTGTCACGAGCCCCGGCGCCCCACGTCCGCGCGCGCTCCCGGCCGCCGCTTCCCGCGCGGCGCCGGGGCGCGGCCGGTCAGGCGGCCTCGGCCCGCTCCGCGGCCTTCCGTTCGGCGGCCAGCTTCTCGGCCGCCTTCTTCTCGTCGGCGAGCTGCCGCTTGGCGGCCGTCGCGTAGATGTCGACGTACTCCTGGCCGGACAGCTTCATGATCTCGTACATCACCTCGTCGGTCAGCGACCGCCGGATGAAGTGGTCGTTCTCCAGGCCCTGGTAGCGGGTGAAGTCGAGCGGAGCGCCGATCCGGATCCCGGGGCGCATCAGCTTGGGCACGACCTTGCCCGGCGGCTGGATCTTCTCGGTGTCGATCATGGCGACGGGGATGACCGGGGCGCCGGTGGCGAGCGCCACCCGGGCCAGTCCGCCGGACTTGCCGCGGTAGAGCCGGCCGTCCGGGGAGCGGGTGCCCTCGGGGTAGATCCCGAAGAGGCCGCCGTTCTCGACCACCTTGATCCCGGCCGAGATCGCGGCCTCGCCCGCGCCGCGCGCGCCCGAGCGGTCCACGGGGAGCTGGCCGACGCCCTTGAAGAAAGCGGCCGTGAGCCTGCCCTTGACCCCGGGGGAGGTGAAGTACTCCTGCTTGGCGATGAAGGTGACCTTGCGGTCCAGCACCGCGGGCAGGAAAAAGGAGTCGGAGAAGGAGAGGTGGTTGCTCGCGAGGATGGCCGGACCGTCGGCGGGAATGTTCTCCAGTCCCTCCACCCAGGGTCTGAACGCGAGCTTCAGCCCCCCTCCGACGGAGAACTTCATAGCGCCGTAGATCAACTCAAGTGCCTCCTGTTGCTGTAGTCCAGACCTTAACCCGCGACGGCCCCCGTCTCCCCGCACGGGCCCGGTGGCGGCGCGACACGTACCCGGGCGGAGCCGGTGGGTGATCCCGGCCGCCGCGAGGCGGCGGATCTGGTCGGTGTCACCCCGGTCGCGTACCGTGAAGCAGACCCCCCGAGCCGTCGTGCTCCGCCACCCGACCGGGGCCGCCGCTGCCGCCGGGTCGGTACCGCCGCGGCCCCGACCCCGAAAGGAGATCCCGGTGCCGGTCCTCCCCGGAGCCGAGCCGTACCGCCACGACGGCGGCGAGATCGGTGTCCTGCTCTGCCACGGCTTCACCGGTTCCCCGCAGTCCCTGCGCCCCTGGGCGGAGTATCTGGCCGAGCGCGGCCTCACCGTCTCCCTGCCGCTGCTGCCGGGACACGGCACCCGCTGGCAGGACATGCAGCTCACCGGCTGGCAGGACTGGTACGCGGAGGTGGACCGGGCCCTGCGGGAGCTGACCGACCGCTGCTCCCGGGTCTTCGTCTTCGGGCTCTCCATGGGCGGCGCGCTCACCCTGCGGCTCGCCGCGAAGCACGGCACCGCGATCAGCGGGATCGTCCTGGTCAACCCGTTGAACCGGCTGCACGGCACGGCGGCCCGGGTACTGCCGGTGGTGCGGCACTTCGTCCGGTCGTCCCCGGGCGTGGCCAGCGATATCGCCAAGCCGGGCGTGGTCGAGGTGGGGTACGAGAAGGTACCGGTCCGGGCCGCGTACTCGCTGCTCCAGCTGACCCGGCTCGTCGACGGCGAGCTGCCCCAGGTCACCCAGCCACTGCTACTGCTCCACAGCGCCGTCGACCATGTGGTGAATCCGGCGGACTCGGCGCGGATCCTCAGCCGGGTCTCGTCCACGGACGTCACCGAGGTCGTACTGGAACAGAGTTACCACGTCGCGACGTTGGACCATGACGCGGAGCAGATCTTCCACAGGAGTCACGCGTTCATCGACCGGCTCGCTCCGCGCGCGCAGACGAAGAGGAGCCAGACCGGTGACTGAGCAACACGACGCGGACCGCGAACCACAGCCCATCGACGAGGAAGCCGCCTGGGCGGCGATCGTCGCCGGATACGGCACGGAGCCGGCGGACCCGCCGGGCGCCAAGCCGTTCAAGTCGGTGGAGGACCTGGCCCGTCTCGAGGTCCAGGCCAACGACAAGCCGGCCGCGCCCGAGCCGGAGGAGAAACCGGCCGAGGGCGCCGGTGACGACGACACCGCCGGGCCCGCCGATCCGCCGCGGCTCGGCGCGTCCATCACCTTCGCCCCCGGGGTCGGCGGCGCCGGGCCCCGCGACTACTCGCCCGCGGAGCCCGCGGAAGAGGATCTCGACGAGACCGACGAGGGCCACTTCGTCCCGCCCGAGCCGCCGCCGCTGCCGGAGGCCGACACCACGGCCAAGTTCGCCTGGCTCGCGGTGATCGGCGGACCGGTGCTGATGCTTGTCGCGGTCGTCCTCCGGTGGGATATGACCTGGTGGCTGACGACGCTCTGCGTCGGCGGCTTCCTCGGCGGCTTCGCGACCCTGGTGGCCCGGATGTCGGACGGGGACGACGAGGAGGACCCGGACCCGGGTCGGGGCGCCGTCGTCTGAGGCGCCGCCGTCCGATGCGGTGTCGTCCGACGCGGTGTCGTCCGACGCGCCGTCGTCCGATGCGGTGGTCTCAGATCGCGGCGGGCACCGTGAGCGCGGCCAGGACCGGCAGATGGTCGGTGGCCGCCGCCAGGTCCGCCGCGGAGACCCCCGGCAGCTCGGACGGCACCCCGCAGCCCAGGACCTCCACGCCCCGGCCGGCGAAGACCGCGTCGATCCGCTTGCTCGGCGAGGTCTGGGGGAAGGTGTGCTCACCGCCCCAGGGGGCGGTGGCCCAGCCGTCCTGGAGATCCGCCGCGATCCGGCGGAAAGCGGGTCCGCCGGGCTCCTCGTTGATGTCCCCGGCGGCGACGGTGTACGGCGTCCCCAGCGCGGCGAGCCGGTCCAGCAGCATCCCCGCCTGGGCGTAGCGCTCCCGGGGCTGGAGGCTCAGATGGCAGCTGACGACACCGAGCGGCGCGGAGCCCCCGAACCGTACGACGGCGGTCGCGAACCCGCGGCGGTGCTGGCCTCGGGTGAGCGGCAGCAGGACGTCCTCGGTACGGTCGACGGTCGCCCGCAACGAGCACAGCAGCAACGGGCCCGCGGCGGTCGCCCCGCCGGACAGCACGACGAGATCCGTCTTGGCCGCGAGGCGCGCGGCGTGCTTCCGCCACCGGAAGAACCGGGGCGCCTCCTGGACGAACACCAGATCCGGGGCGCAGGCGCGGATCACGCGGGCGAGGGCGTCCTCGTCGTCGCGGAGGGACCGGACGTTGTAGCTGAGCACACGGACGACGGCTGATCCGTCGTCCCCGGCACGGGAGTTGGGCAATGGCCTGATCGACATGCCCCCATTCTTACGGCCCCGAAGCACCGCTGGGGCATGTCGAAGGGGGGCGCCGTTGTTGGTGACCCTTGAGTGACGGCCGCGCCCCGTCCGTGGCTGTTCGCGCAGTTCCCCGCGCCCCTGGATGCCGTTGCCCACGTCCTTGGTGAGCGCGGGGCATGAAGCGGTACCCCCGGGGTTTTTAGGGGCGCGGGGAACTGCGCGAGCAACCACCCACCGGGGGCGGCCGGAAACGAGAGGGTCACCACGACGGCGCTCCCCGCAAAGATCAGCCTTGGCGGGCAAGGTCGGCGGCGCCGACCAGCCCCGCGCGGTTGCCCAGTTGTGCCGCGAGGACCTGGGCGTGGGGGCGCCACTGGGAGCCGACGAGCCAGCGGCGGAAGGACTTGCGGACCGGTTCGAGGACGAGTTCGCCCTCGTCGGAGACCCCGCCGCCGATGATGAACGCCGACGGGTCGAAGAGTGACGCCAGGTCCGCGAGCCCCGCCCCCACCCAGCGGGCGAGTTCGCGGAAGGAGTCCACGGCCACCGAGTCGCCCTGCCGGGCCGCGGCGCTGACGTGCTGGCCCTGGATGCCTTCGACGGTGCCGTCGCCGAGGCCGAGGAGAATGGCGGCCTGGTCGGGGGTGGCGGCCGCGCGCTGCCTGGCGTAGCGGACGAGGGCCCGCCCGGAGGCGTACTGCTCCCAGCAGCCCTGGCTGCCGCAGCCGCACAGGAGCCCGTCGGGTACCACGCGGACGTGTCCGAACTCGGCCGCGACGCCGTAGCGGCCCCGGCGGAGCTTGTTGCCCATGATGATGCCGCCGCCGAGCCCGGTGCCGAGGGTGATGACAATGACGTCGTGATGGCCGCGGCCCGCGCCGAAGCGGTACTCGCCCCACGCCGCCGCGTTGGCGTCGTTCTCGACGACGACGGGCAGCGCGACGCGCTGTTCGACCTTGTCCTTGAGCGGTTCGTGGCGCCAGTCGATATTGGGGGCGAAGATCACGGTGGCGCGCTTGTCGTCGACGTAGCCCGCCGCTCCGATGCCGATGGCCTCGATGTCGTCGCCGGTGCTCGACCGGGCGCCGTCGACCGCGGCGCAGATCGCGTCCACGATGCCGTCGGGGCTCGACGGGGTGGGCACGGTATGGGTGTCGAGGATGGTGCCTTCCTCGTCGACGACGCCCGCCGCGATCTTGGTTCCGCCGATGTCGACGCCGATGGTGAGTCCCATGCCCAGTGCCCCTGTGTCCCTGTCGTACCCGTCGTACCGGTCGTCCTGAGATGCGGTCCAGCCCGGCCACCGTACCGGAGGCGGGGCGCTTTCCGGCCGTCTGTGATCATCGGCGACCCGGTCGTGATCACTTGGAGATCAAGCCGGCCGGACCGCCGGGAGCGATGGGGCGGAAGGGACACGAGGGCGCGGCGCGGTCTCCCGGGTCAGTCGAGGTCGATCTGCTCGCCCGGCGCGGGCCCGTCGCCCTTGGGGTCGTCGCCCCGTGGGTCGTCCGGCTTCGTCCCGGGCGTCTCCGGGGTCTCCGCCTTCGCCCGGCTCTCCGGGGTCTCCGCCTGCCGGGTCCAGCGGTTCTCCTGCCCCTGGACGGCGGAGCGGTACGCCGCGAGCAGTTCCCCGCCCGCCGCGGCGAGGTGGTCGAAGACCTGGGGATTGCGGTCGATGACCGGTTCCATCGCGGACTTCGCCTGGTTCACGACCTGCTGGACGGCGTTCTGCGCGGCCATCCCCGGCAGGGACGACTGGAACTCGGTGACCTTGTCGGCGACGGCGCCGAACAGCTTGCGCAGCTCCTCACCGGCGCTGCCGGGCGGGGTCCCGTACTCGGCCCGGCGGCGGGCCTTCTCCGCCTCCAGGTCCTCGGCGCACGCGTCGGCCCAGGGGTCGGCGGACGCGTCGGCGTCGGCGGGACGCTCGGTGGCATCGCTCATCTCGTACTCCTGCACAGGCGCGTCGGGGCGGGTTCCCCGCGTACGTTCGACGGTACCCGACCGGGCGCGGACCGTTCAGCCCTGTGCGGGCCAGAGCCCGGGGTCCGGGGTGAAGCGGACGGTCAGGACGCCGTCGGTGAGTCCGGCGCCGCTCACGGTGCAGCGGCGCAGCGCGGACGGCAGGGGAACGATCCTGCGGAACGGTCCGACGGTGAGGACGAGTTCCCGGCCGCGGCGGACCAGTCCGATGTCCTCCTTGGCGGCGCCGGGCAGGGCGATGGTCCAGGTCAGGAGTCCCTCGTCGGCCCGCAGATCGGTGACGCCGGTATCCGAGGGGCCGAGGAAGGCGCCGTCCCGTTCCGCCGGTACCCCGAGCCGGTCGAGATCGTCGGCGCCGCGCGGGTCGTGTCCCAGGTGGGGTATGCGGCACAGCACCGGGTCGCCGCCCCATTCGTCCCAGGCGGCCCACTCGTCCAGGCACTTCTCCTGCCGGGCGGCGAGGTCGGAGAGCCAGGGGTCGGCGGAGTGGGCGGGCAGGACGCGGTTGGCGACGAGGCCCTCGACCCGCAGTCCGTAGAGCGCGAGCCCCGGCCTGGCGGCCCGGAGCGCGTCGGTCGCGGACGGCGACGGTTCGGCGACGACGCGTACGGTCGTCCCGGGGCCGGCGAGCAGGGCCTCGACGGCGGCCAGTTCGCCGTCCCGGCGGGCGGCGGTCTCGTACAGCCACTGCGCGGGCATCGGGACCCCGGCGAGCTGGGCGAGTACGGGCCGCAGGGCGCGGGCCGCCTGTCGCTCGGGGGGCAGCAGCCTGCGCAGATAGCGGCGGAGCCGCTCGGGCAGGGCGAGCAGGTCGGTGGCCTCGGCGAGCGGGGGCAGGTCGACCACGACGAGGTCCCAGGCCGGGGTCCTGGCGGCCTCCCGGGCGATGGCCCGGAGCAGGGCGAACTGGGCGCTGCCCGGGAGCTCCGTCAGCTCCTCGTCGGCCAGCGGGGACGCGCCGAGGAGGTCGAGGGCCGGGGCCGCCCGCCGCTGGAGTTCGAGGAGTTCGGCGCGGAAGTCGGCCGCCGAGTCGACGCGCGTGGCCCAGAGCCCCGGGGCCGTCTCGGCGGGGGTCGCGGTGGGCGGTGCGGGGAGTCCGAGCGGGGCGGCGAGCGCGTGTCCGGGCCCGGCCGACAGCAGCAGGGTGCGACGGCCGCGCCGGGCGGCGGCCGCCGCGGTGGCCGCCGCGACGGTGGTACGGCCCGCGCCGCCGAGGCCGGTGACGAGGACCGTACGCATCAGGAGGCGGTTCCGCTCTCGACGCGCTTCTTCAGGCCGTCGAGCGCGCGGTCGATGATGACCTTCTCGGCCTTGCGCTTGATCATGCCGAGCATGGGGATCTTGACGTCGACGGTGAGCCGGTAGGTGACCTCGGTCTTCCCGCCGCCGTCCACCGGGCGCAGGGTGTACGAGCCGTCGATGGCCCGGAGCATCTGGGACTTCACCAGGGTCCAGCTGACCTGGTCAGGGCCGTTCCAGGTGTACGCGAGGGTGTGGTCGTCCTTGATCGCCCCGGCGTCGAGGACGAGCCGGACCTCCTCGGCCCGGCCCTCGGCGTCACGGGAGACGACCTCGGCCTGCTTCACCTCTCCGGTCCACTCGGGGTAGCGGTCGAAGTCCGAGATCACATCCATGACTTCGGCGGGCGCCGCGTCGATGATGATGCTCGAGCTGGTGTGTTCCGCCATCGCCGCGGCTCCTCACAGTGCGGTCCCGGTACCCCGGCCCGACGCGGTCGGTTCCGCGGGGTCTCCGGGGGTCAAGGGGTGAATACGTGGTGTGAAGGCTATCGCGCCCGCGGGGGCCGCCGTTCCACGCCCCGGGCGGTCGCCCGGCGCCCCGGGCGGAGCCGTACCGTCCGCTTCCGCTCCCGGCCCCCGGCCCTCACCACTCCAGGACCCACGGCCGTCCGCTCGACGCGAAGTGGCCGACGTTGACGCACTCGGTCGCGCCGATCCGCATCCGGGACACCAGCGGCTGGTGGACATGGCCGAAGAGCGCGTACCGGGGGCGTACCCGGCGGATCGCGTCGAGCAGGGCGACACTGCCCCGTTCGAAGCGGCGGGCGACGGTGTCGTACGTCAGGTCGGGCACCTCGGGCGGGATGTGGGAGCACAGCACGTCCACATCGCCGAGCGCCTCGACCTTGGCCGCGTACTCCTCGTCGGAGATCTCGTACGGGGTGCGCTGCGGGGTCCGCAGACCGCCGCCGACGAAGCCGAAGACGAGTCCGCCGATCTCGGCGCGGTCCCCGTCGAGGACGGTGACGCCGGGGCGGGCGTACTCGGGCCAGAGACCCGGGATGTCGACATTGCCGTAGGTGGCGTACGTGGGCACGGGGAAGGCCGCGAACAGCTCGGCGTACTGGCGGCGGACGGCCTCCTCGATCAGCTCGTCCCGGCCCCGGCCCGCGGTATCCAGCTCGGCCCAGAGGCGTCGGGCCAGGTCACGGGCGTCCTCGAAGCGGCGGGCCGTACGCAGCGACACGATCAGATCGGCGTTCTCGACACCGAAGAGGTCGGGGAAGATCCCGCGTGAGTGGTCGTGGTAGTCGAGGAAGAGGACGAGGTCGCCCAGGCAGACCAGGGCGTCCGCGCCGGCGCCGGCGGCGGCCAGGTCGGCCGCGTTGCCGTGCACGTCGCTCACGACGTGGATCCGTGTGCTCACCCGTACGGCCTCCCCTTTGTTCCACGGCGCCCGTGTGCGTTCCGCTTCGTTCCGCGGCGTCCGTGCGCCTTCCGCGGCGTCCGCCGCATCGGCGCCCGGGTGCCCGGGTGCCCCTTCCGCCCCGTCGATCACCCTAGGCGGGACCGCCGCCGCCCGCCAGATCCGGTGGACCCCGGCGATACCCGGCCGCGGCCCCGCCCCGGACCTGGTGTTCTTCCCCGTTGGCGGGCCGGTGGCTTACCGTGGGACTACCCTGCGCGAACCACAGCCGTACGCCCTCCACGGAGGGTGTGACGCACGGAACATCTGGCCGGAACCCCCTACCCGGAGAGCACTACCGGTGGGTAACGTCCGGGCAGCCCAGTGCACCCCCACCACGAAGCTGTGGCGCCGGCGCCCGATGAGGAGCAGCAGTCTTGCGCGAGTTCAGCCTTCCGGCTCTGTACGAGGTCCCGGCCGACGGGAACCTGACGGACCTCATCCACCGCAACGCCGCTCAGCACCCCGATGTCGCGGTCATGGGCCGCCGGACCCCGGACGGCTGGGTCGACGTCACGGCCCGCCAGTTCCTCGCCGAGGTCAAGGCCGCCGCGAAGGGGCTGATCGCCTCGGGTGTCGAGCCCGGCGACCGGGTGGCCCTGATGTCCCGTACCCGCTACGAGTGGGTACTCCTCGACTTCGCGATATGGAGCGCCGGCGCGGTCACCGTGCCGGTGTACGAGACCAGCTCGGCCGAGCAGATCTCCTGGATCCTCGCCGACTCCGGCGCCGTGGGCGTGGTCGTGGAGTCGGCCGCGCACGCGGAGTCGGTGGCGTCGGTACGGGACCGGCTGCCGAAGCTGCGCTCGGTGTGGCGGCTCGACGGCGACGAGCCCGGCGGGGACGCGATCGACGTCCTGACCGCCGCCGGGACCGGTGTGGCCGACGCGACCGTGGACGAGCGCGGCGGAAGCCTCAAGGCCGACGACGTCGCGACGATCGTCTACACCTCGGGCACCACCGGGCGGCCGCGGGGCTGCGTCCTCACCCACCGCGCCTTCTTCGCCGAGTGCGGCAATATCGTGGAGCGGCTGAAGCCCCTGTTCCGTACCGGCGACAGCTCGGTCCTGCTCTTCCTGCCCGCCGCGCACGTCTTCGGCCGGATGGTCGAGCTGGCGGCCGTGATGGCGCCGATCAAGCTGGGCACACTGCCCGACATCAAGACCCTCACCGACGATCTGGCCGCCTTCCGGCCCACGGTGATCCTCGGCGTACCGCGCGTCTTCGAGAAGGTCTACAACTCGGCGCGGGCGAAGGCGCAGGCCGACGGCAAGGGCGCGATCTTCGACCGGGCGGTGCTGACCGCGATCGAGTACAGCCGGGCGCTCGACACCCCGCGCGGCCCGTCGTTCGGTCTGCGGGTCCGGCACGCGCTCTTCGACCGGCTGGTCCACCGCAAACTGCGCGCGGTGCTCGGCGGCCGCGGCGAGTACGCGATCTCCGGCGGGGCGCCGCTGGGCGAGCGGCTCGGCCACTACTTCCGGGGCATCGGCTTCACCGTGCTGGAGGGGTACGGACTCACCGAGTCCTGCGCGGCCACGGCGTTCAACCCGTGGGACCGGCAGAAGATCGGTACGGTCGGCCAGCCGCTGCCGGGCACGGTGGTGCGGATCGCCGACGACGGCGAGGTGCTGCTCCACGGCGAGCACCTCTTCGAGGGCTACTGGAACAACGAGGCGGCGACGGCGGAGGCCCTGCGCGACGGCTGGTTCCACACCGGGGACATCGGCACCCTCGACGAGGACGGCTATCTCGCGATCACCGGCCGGAAGAAGGAGATCCTGGTGACGGCGGGCGGCAAGAACGTCGCCCCGGCGGTCATCGAGGACCGGATCCGGGCCCACGCCCTGATCGCCGAATGCATGGTCGTCGGGGACGGCAGGCCGTTCGTCGGCGCGCTGATCACCCTCGACGAGGAGTTCCTGGGCCGCTGGGCCGCGGGCCACGGCAAACCGGCGGGTTCGACGGCCGCGTCGCTGCGGGACGACGCGGATCTGCTGGCCGAGATCCAGCGGGCCGTCGACGACGGCAACGCGGCGGTCTCCAAGGCGGAGTCGGTCCGCAGGTTCCGGATCCTCGGGACGCAGTTCACCGAGGAGGCGGGGCATCTGACGCCGTCGCTGAAGCTGAAGCGGAACGTGGTCGCGAAGGACTTCGCGGACGAGATCGAAGCCATTTACCACATGTGAGGTGAGGCTTCCCCGGGCCCTGGTTGCCAGGGGCGCCGGGCCGGGCCGGGCCCGGGC
>NZ_JBHYZV010000072.1:0-33403 GCF_042753905.1 Streptomyces sp. NPDC059248
ATGGTGGAGGCGATGCGGCACGGGGTGTTGCCTCGGACGTTGCATGCGGGGGTGCCGTCGGAACTGGTGGAGTGGGATGGTGTGCGGTTGTTGGATGAGGCTCGTTCGTGGGAGGTGGTGGAGGGGCGGCCGCGGCGGGCGGGGGTCTCCTCGTTCGGTATCAGCGGGACGAACGCTCATGTCATCCTCGAAGAACCCGCACCACCACAGGAAACCGAGCCCCGGGACACGTACAACGACGGGACGAACGGACCACCCGTGCTCCCCTGGCTGCTCTCGGCCGCCTCACCGCGGGCACTGACCGAGCAGGCGCGGCGGCTGTCCGAAGCGGCGGCCTCCCAGGACCCGCTGGATGTCGCGTACACCCTCGCCACCGGTCGTGCCGCGCTGGAACACCGCGCCGTCGTCGTCGGAAGGAACCGGTCCGAACTGCTGGCCGGGCTCGGGGCGCTGGCGGCGGACGACCCGGCCGCCCGGGTGATCAGGGGGACACGTACCTCCGACAGGACGGCCTTCCTCTTCCCCGGCCAGGGCAGCCAACGCCCGGGCACGGGCCGTGAGCTGTACGAGCGGATGCCCGCGTACGCCCAGGCGCTGGACGATATCTGCGCACTGCTCGACGGCGAACTGCCACGCCCGCTCGCGGACGTCCTCTTCGCCCCCGAAGGATCACCCGAAGCGGCGCTCCTCGACCGGACCGAGTTCACCCAGCCCGCCCTGTTCGCGGTGGAGGTCGCCCTCTTCCGGCTGCTGGAGTCCTGGGGGGTGCGGCCCGACTTCGTGGCCGGGCACTCGATCGGCGAACTGGCCGCGGCACATGTCGCCGGGGTGCTGACAGCGGAGGACGCGGCGGTACTGGTGGGCGCCAGGTCCCGGCTGATGCAGGCACTGCCCGAAGGCGGGGCGATGGTCGCGGTCGAGGCGACCCGGGACGAGATCGCGCCCCTGCTGGAGCGATGGCGGGGCCGGGTGTCGATCGCGGCGGTGAACGGTCCCCGGGCGACGGTGCTCTCCGGCGACGACGACGCCGTCCTGGCGGTGGCGCACGGCCTCGCCGAACAGGGCCGCAGGACCCGTCGGCTCACCGTCTCCCACGCCTTCCACTCGGTACATATGGAGGGAATGCTGGCCGACTTCCACGAGATCGCGGCCGGACTCACCTACCACGCCCCCGAAATCCCCCTCGTCTCCACCGTCACCGGCGAACTCGCCGACGCGACCCTGCTCGGCGGCGCGGAGTACTGGACGCGCCAGATCCGCGAGACCGTCCGGTTCGCCGACGGGCTGCGCGCACTCGCCGGGGCGGGCGCGGCGACCTTCGTCGAAGTCGGACCCGGTGGCGCGCTGAGCGCGATGACGGAGGCGACCCTCGACGGCGTTCGCGGCGGCCCCCTCGTCGTCCCCCTGACGCGCCGCGACCGGCCGGAGACCGACACCCTCGTCACCGGCCTCGGCCGACTGCATGCGGCGGGCGTCCCGGTCGACTGGCGGGCCTTCTTCGCGGGCGGCGGGGCCCGCCGGACCGATCTGCCCACATACGCGTTCCAACGGGAACGCTACTGGGCCGACCCCGACACCGGGCGTGGCCCGGCCGAAGGACCGGCCGGCACCCCCACCGGGCATCCCCTGCTCGGCGTCGCCGTCGAACTCGCCGGTACCCGGGACGCGCTGTTCACCGGCCGGGTGTCGGCACGGACCCCCGCCTGGTTCGGGGAGGACACCGCCGACGGGAGCGTCGTGGTCTCGCCCGGGGCGTTCGTGGAACTGGCGGCGCAGGCCGGCCGGCGGATCGACGCCCCCACGGTCGAGCGGCTCACCCTGCGCGCCCCCCTGGTCCTGCCCGCAGGGGAAGAGGCACGGCTCCAGGTGAGGGTGGGTGCCCCGGGCTCGGCCGGTGCCCGGAGCCGTACCCTCGCCGTCCACGCGCGCGCCGACTCCGCCGACACGCCCTGGACCCTCCACGCCGAGGGCGTGCTCGGGGCGGCGGAGGAACCGTCCGCCATCGAGCCGCCCCCGGCCGGAACCGCCGTCGCCGTCCGGCTGCCCGACCGGGTGAGCGGTGATCCGTACGGACTCCATCCCGCCTTGTGGGACGGGGCCCTGCGCCACCACCCGTTCACGGCGCGAACGGGCACCGTACTGCTGCCCGTGGAGTGGCGGGGCGTACGGATCCACTCGGCCGGTGCCGGATCCGTACGGGCCCTGCTGACGGTCGGCGGCGAGCACTCGGTCGCGGTGCGCCTGGAGGACGAACATGGCGAACTGGTCGCCACCGCGGACTCCGTCGGCTACCGGGAAGTTCCCGTGTCCGAGTTCGCCGTCGCGTCGGGTACCGGCGCCGACGCGCCGTGCCGCGAAGTCGGCGGCGAGCGGGCGAACGGGGCCCCGGCCCCGCCGACCGCACCCGACCAGGGATCCCTGGTCCGGCGGCTGGCCGGGACGGACGACGAGGAGGAGCGGTACCGCATCGTCCTCGACCTGGTCCGTACCCAGGTCGCGGACGTACTCGGCCACGGCGGCGGCCACGGCGAAGACCACGGCCACGGTGGCGGCCACGGCGATCCCGCTTCCATCGGGACCGAACGCCCCTTCCAGGACATGGGCTTCGACTCGCTGACCGCCGTCGACCTCCGCAACCGGATCAGAACGGCGACCGGTCTGCCGCTCTCCGCGACCCTGGTCTTCGACCATCCCACCCCGGCCGCGCTCGTCCGCCATCTCCTCGCCCTGACGGCCGCGGCGGAACCGCCCCGTACGACCTCCGTCCTCAGCGGGCTGGCCCGGCTGGAGGCGGCGGTCTCCGCGGCCGGGCCCGGCACACCGGACCGGGCCGCCGTCACCGAACGGCTGCGGGCCCTGCTCGCCGCACTCGCCCCGGACACCGGGGACGGCGCGCCCGCCGAACCGCCGGCCGGTATCGCCGACGCGTCGGCCGACGACCTCCTCGACTTCATCGACCGCGAACTGGGGCGCGACGCGACCTGACCGCGCCCGCCACCGCTCCCGCCCGCCACCGCTCCCACCCACCCAAGGAGACGCTGGTTCCGATGCCGAGTGAAGAAAAGCTGGTCGAGTATCTGAGGTGGGTGACCGCGGACCTCCAGAAGTCCCGCCGGAGGGTGGCCGAACTGGAGGCGGACCGCGACGAACCCGTCGCGATCGTCGGCATGGCCTGCCGGTTCCCCGGCGCCGCGACCGCCGACGAACTGTGGCGGCTCGTCCTGGACGAGCGCGACGCGATCACCGCGTTCCCCACCGACCGGGGCTGGGACCTCGACGCGCTCTACCACCCCGACCCCGCCGAACCCGGCCGGATCTACATCCGGCACGGCGGCTTCCTGGACGGCGCGACCCTCTTCGACGCCGCCTTCTTCGACATCGGGCCGCGCGAGGCACGGGCGATGGACCCGCAACAGCGGGTCCTGCTGGAAACCGCCTGGGAAGCGCTGGAACACGCCGGAATCGACCCCACGTCCCTGAAAGGCAGCAGGACCGGCGTCTTCGCCGGACTGGTGGAGCAGAGCTATCTCGACCTCGACTGTCCCCCGGAGATCGAGGGCTACCAGGTCACCGGCAAGCTCAGCGCCATGGCGTCCGGCCGGATCTCGTACACCCTCGGCCTGGAAGGCCCGTCGGTCTCCCTCGACACCGCCTGCTCGTCGTCGCTCGTCGCCCTCCACCTGGCCGCGCACTCCCTGAGGTCCGGCGAATCGGAGCTGGCCCTCGTCGGATCCGCCTATATCTGCGCGCACCCCGGCGGCTACCTCGACGCGGCACGGGCGCGGGCGCTCGCCGCCGACGGCCGCTGCAAGCCCTTCGCCGCCGCCGCCGACGGCCTGGGCTGGTCGGAAGGCGTGGGGGTGCTGGTGGTCGAGCGGTTGTCGGACGCCGTACGCCGGGGACACCGGGTCCTGGCGGTGGTACGGGGCAGCGCCGTCAACCAGGACGGCGCCTCCAACGGCCTCACCGCGCCGAACGGCCCGTCGCAGGAGCGGGTCGTCCGACAGGCACTCGCCCGCGCGGGACTGACGGCCGCGAGCGTCGACGCGGTGGAGGGACACGGCACGGGGACGCCGTTGGGCGATCCGATCGAGGCGCAGGCCCTGTTGGCGACGTACGGGCGGGACAGGCCCGATGAGCGCCCGCTGTGGCTGGGATCGATCAAGTCGAACATCGGCCATCCGCAGGCGGCGGCGGGCATCGGCGGTCTGATCAAGATGGTCCAGGCCCTGCGGCACGGAATCCTCCCGAGGACCCTGCACATCGACGAACCCACCCCGGTGGTGGACTGGTCGGCGGGGAACGTCCGGCTGCTGACGGAGACCCGGCCGTGGCCGCGTACGGGCGACCGGCGCCGGGGCGCGGTATCGGCGTTCGGCGCGAGCGGTACGAACGCCCATGTCGTCCTCGAACAGGCCCCGCCCGCCGCGGACCGGTACCCGCCCGACGCGGACCCGTCCCTGCCCGACGCGAAGACCGCCCCGCCCGCCGCGGTGCTGATCACGCCCGCTGCGGTGCCGACCACGCCCGCCCCGGGACCGGCCTCACCCGGCGAGGAGCATCCTCCGGAATCCGCCGCCCTGCCCTGGGTGCTCTCGGCCCGGACCCGGGACGCGTTGCGCGCACAGGCACGCCGGCTGCACTCCTTCGCCGTCCGGGACGGCGCGCCCGGCCACCGGGACATCGCGCTCTCCCTCGCCACGACCCGTACGGCCATGGAACACCGCGCCGTGATCGCCGGCCGGTGCCGTGCGGATCTGCTCGGCGGTCTCGACGCCCTCGCCAACAGCACCGAGGCAACCCGTGTCGTCGAGGGCACCCCCGCGGGGAGCCGGGAGGAGCTCGGCGGGGCCGTGTTCGTCTTCCCCGGCCAGGGGAGCCAGTGGCCCGGTATGGCACGGGAGCTGCTGGACACCTCGGACGTGTTCCGGGACCGGATCGCCGCATGCGCCGACGCGCTCTCCCCCCATATCGACTGGTCGCTGGAGGACGTGCTGCGCGGAGCCCCCGGAGCCCCGGACCTGGAACGCCTCGACGTGATCCAGCCCGCGCTGTTCGCGGTCACCGTGTCACTGGCGCAGCTCTGGCGGTCCTCCGGCGTGGAACCGGCCGCCGTCGTCGGCCACTCCCAGGGAGAGGTCGCCGCGGCGTACGTCGCGGGCGGACTCACCTTGGACGACGCGGCCCGGATCGTCGCCCTGCGCAGCGCCATCGCCGTGAAACTCCAGGGAACCGGGGGGATGGGAGCCGTCCGCCTGCCGCGCGCCGAAGCCGCCGCGCGGATCGAGGAGTGGCCGGGACGCCTGTGGATCGCCGTCGAGAACGGCCCCACATCGGTTCTCGTCGCCGGGGAGCGGGAGGCGCTCGGTGAATTCCTCACACGGTGCGCCGCCGACGGCGTACGGATCAGAAAGGGCAGCTCGGACTTCGCCTCGCACTGTCCACTCGTGGAACCGGTCGAGGCCGAACTCCTGACGGCCCTGGCCCCCGTCCGCCCGCGCCGGGGAACCGTCCCCTTCTACTCCACGGTGACCCGCGGCCGGCTGGACACCACCCGGCTCGACGCCGGTTACTGGTACGCGAACCTCCGGGGGACGGTCGAGTTCGCCGCCTCCGCGCGCGCCCTGGCGGACCAAGGACACCGGGTGTTCGTCGAGGTCAGCCCGCACCCGGTGCTGACCGCGGCGCTCCAGGAGAACCTGGGGGACGACTACGTCGTCACGGGGACGCTCCGCCGGGACGACGGCGGTACGGACCGGTTCCTGACCTCGGTCGGCGCTCTGCACGTACGCGGCGGACGCATCGACTGGCCCCGGATGTTCGAGGGATCCGGCGCCCGGCGGGTCGAGCTGCCGACGTACGCCTTCCAACAGCGCCGGTACTGGTACGCGGCCGCCTCCCGCCCCCTCGACGCCCGGGGCCTCGGGCTGAGTGCCACCGGACACCCCCTGCTGGGCGCGGCCGTCACGATGCCCGACAGCGGGCGGACGCTCTTCACCACCAGGCTCGCCGCGCACACCCACCCCTGGCTCCGGGAGCACCGGGGCGCCGGGGGCGCCGTACTCCCCTCGTCGGCTCTCGTGGAGCTGGCGCTCCGGGCCGGTGACGAAGTCGGCTGCACGGCCGTCGACGAACTGGTCGTCCTCGCGCCACTGGTGCTGCCCGCGAACGGAGGTGTCCAGCTCCAAGTCGTGGTGGACCCGCCCGACGAGGAGGGCCGGGCGTCCCTCGCCGTACACGCCCGCCCGGAGGACGGGGACGTACGGTGGACGGCCCTCGCCACGGCCCGGCTGAGCGTCCGGGGCCGGGAGCCCGCCTTCACCCTCGGGGCGTGGCCCCCGGCCGGTGCCGAGCCTGTCGACCCGGCGGAGGCGCGCCGAGCCGCGAGCGACGGCGCTACGACGCACGGGGCGGGCTTCGAGGCACTGACCGCCCTCTGGCACGTCCCGGACGACGATACGGCGTCCCCCACCCGCCACTACGCGGAACTGACCCTGCCCGAGGCGGCCCGGGGGGAAGCGGCGCGGTTCGGACTGCACCCGGCCCTGCTCGACGCGGTGGCCCGAACGGCCCTTCAGCTGCACGGG
This sequence comes from Streptomyces sp. NPDC059248, assembly GCF_042753905.1. NCBI lineage: Bacteria > Bacillati > Actinomycetota > Actinomycetes > Kitasatosporales > Streptomycetaceae > Streptomyces > Streptomyces sp. NPDC059248. The sequence goes on from NZ_JBHYZV010000072.1 coordinate 6,588, forward strand.
CCGCCCGGTACCAGCTGTGCCACCGTCGGCTGGACCGGGGTCCGGCTCCACGCCACCGGGGCCACGGCGCTGCGCGCCGAGCTGTCCCGCTCCGCCGACGGCACCGTCTCCGCGCGGCTCACGGACCGTACCGGTCAACCCGTGGCCTCGGTCGCTTCGTTCACCACGGGCCCCGTGGCGGACGGGTCGACCGGCCGGGAGCACGACGCACTCTTCCACTGCCGCTGGACCCCGATCACCCTCGTGGAGCCCGCAGCGCCGCTGAGGATCGGCGAGCTGGACGCTGCCGCCGACGCCGCCGCGGATACGACCCCGGGCCGGCTCGGAGACGTACACGCCGCCGTTCTGGACCTGACGTCACCCGGGCCGGGGCATCCGGTCGAGACCGCGCACCGGGTGGCCGCCCGGGGCCTCGCCGCCGTCCGGACCTGGCTGGCCGACGAGCGGTTCGCCGCACTGCCGCTGGTGGTGCTGACCCGCGGGGCGGTGGCCGCGGTGCCCGGCGACGACGTGCCGGACCCGGGGGCGTCGGCGGTATGGGGCCAGATCCGCTCGGCCCAGTCGGAGAACCCCGGCCGGTTCGTCCTCGTCGACACCGACGACGCTGGGCCTGACGTGATCCCCTCCCAGGTGTCCGCGGTCATCGCGTCGGGCGAACCCCAGGCCGCCCTGCGGTCCGGCCGGGTCCTGCTGCCCGGACTCCAACGGGTACGGACACCCCGCGACGGCACCCCCGCCGCCGCCTGGCGTCGGAAGGGTATCGGGGCCCGCCGCGGCACGGTCCTGGTCACCGGCGGTACCGGCACCCTCGGCTCGCTCCTCGCCCGGCACCTGGTCGTCGAACACGGCGTCACCGACCTGCTCCTCACCAGTCGCCGCGGGGCCGAAGCCCCCGGCGCCGCCGGACTCGTCGCGGCACTGGGCCGGCTCGGCGCCGCCGCCGCCGTCGCGGCCTGCGACGTCACCGACCGGGACGCGCTCGCCCGGGTACTCGCCACGATCCCCGGCGACCGACCGCTCACCGCGGTCGTGCACCTGGCGGGCGCCCGCGACGACGGCCTGATCACGGCGATGACGCCGGAGCGGCTGGCCGCCGTACTGCGCCCCAAGGTGGATGCCGCCTGGTACCTCCACGAACTCACGAAAGACCTCGACCTGTCGGCGTTCGTGCTGTTCTCGTCCCTGGCGGGGATCATCGGCGGCGCCGGACAGTCCGCGTACGCCGCGGCGAACACCTTCCTCGACGGTCTCGCCGCCCACCGGGCCGGTCTCGGTCTGCCCGCGACCTCCGTCGCCTGGGGACTGTGGCAGCGGACGGGGGCCACGGGCGAACTGACCCGGGCGGACGTCGAGCGCATCACCCGCGCCGGCTATCCACCGATCGGATCCGACGAGGGCCTGGCAATGCTCGACCAGGCGCTGCGCCTCGGCCATGCCGTGACCGTGGCCGCCCCGCTCGACCTCCCGGCCCTCCGCGCCCGGCCCCGGGAACTGCCCCCCGTCCTGCGATCGCTGGCCCGCGTCCCCGCCCGTCCCGCCGCCCGCAACGACGGCACGGGCGAAGGGCCGATCGCCGACGACCTCGCCCGGCTGCCGGCGGCCGAGCAGCGCCGCAGCGTTCTGGACCTGGTCAAGGAGGAGACGAGCGCGGTCCTCGGCCGCTCGGGTCCCGACGGCATCCGGGACCGGCGGACCTTCGCCGACCTGGGAATCGACTCGCTGTCCGCCGTCGAACTCCGCAACCGGCTGGCGTTCCGCACCGGCCTGCGGCTGCCCACCACACTGATCTTCGACCACCCCACGGCGGCACACCTGGCCGACCATCTGCGCACCGCACTCCTGGGCGGGCGGGACGACCGCACCGACGTCGGCGCCGTGTCCGGTGTGTCTGCCGTGTCTGCCGTGTCTGGTGCGTCCGCCGTGTCCGCCGTGTCCGTCGTGCCTTCCGTGCCCGCCGTGGACTTCGCCGCGGAGATCGCCCTCGCCGACGACATCCGGCCCGCGGCGGAGGTGCGGCGCGTGGTGGAGCACCCCCGGGAGGCGCTCCTCACCGGGGCCACCGGATTCCTCGGGGCCTATCTGCTGCGGGAGCTGACCCGCACCACCGACGCCACCGTGCACTGTCTGGTGCGCGCCGCCGACGAGGCGGCCGGCCGAGAACGGCTCCGGAACAACCTGGCGTGGTACGGGATCCTGGACGAGACGGATCTCGACCGCGTCTCCGTCGTCGTCGGCGACCTCGCGCTGCCCCGGCTCGGCCTCACCCCGGAGCGCTTCGACGAACTGGCCCGTACGGTCGACGTGGTGTACCACCCGGGCGCCAGCGTCAACTGGGTCCAGCCGTACGCGACGGTCAGGGCGGCCAATGTGGCGGGCACCCAGGAGATCCTCCGGCTCGCCGCCCGGCACCGTACCGTCCCCGTCCACCACGTCTCCACCCTCGGCGTCTACGCCGGACGCCCCACCGTCGGCCGGCCCATCGAGGTCGACGACCCCACGGGACCCGGTGAGACGCTGCCCACCGGCTACACCCGGAGCAAGTGGGTGGCCGAGCGGATCATCGACATCGCCCGGGAGCGGGGACTGCCGGTCTCCGTCTACCGGGTCGACCTGGTGTCCGGCGACCACACCACCGGAGCGTGTCAGCGACACGACTTCGTCTGGCTCAGCCTGAAGGGCCTCATCCAGCTCGGCGCGGTTCCGCGCGATGTGCCGGTGCTGTTCCGCCTGATGCCCGTGGACTACGCCGCCGCGGCCGTCGCACGGCTGTCCCGGGCGCCCGGAACCGCGGGCCGTACCTTCCATATCTGCGGCCACACCGGGCTGACACTGGACACCATGGTCGAGGAGTTGCGTTCCTGCGGATACGTCCTGCGGGACCTGGACTGGGACCCCTGGCTTGAGCGGGTCAAGGCGGAGCCGGGGAACGCGATGGCGCCGCTGCTCGACGCGTTCGAGGCCATGGCCGCCGCACCCGCCGCCTTCTATCCGCCCGTCGACGACAAGGAGACGGCGGCCGCGCTGCAGGGCAGCGGGATCCGGCCGCCCGAGGCGACCCGGGAACTCTTCCGCAGGCATGTCGACTTCTTCGTCGCGAAGGGCTACTTCCCCCCACCGTCCGGGACATCCCCCCACGGTCCGGAGCAGCGGATCCGCCGCGTCTGACGCGGCACGGCCCCGGTGCGGGTCACCCCGGCCGCGATCGGAGCGCCCGGCGCAGCATCGCGGGCCGGGCCAGCGACAGCGGACTGTCCAGCGCCCCGGCGACCCGCACGAAGTCCGTCGCCGTCGCCGCGTCGTGCTCGGCGGCGGACACCAGACGGCGCAGATACCACTTGGCCACCCCGGGGGCCGGCACCCGAAAGCCCCGCACACCGGGCAGCAGGGAGTCCGAGATACCGGAGAACCACCACGGCCCCCGCACCACCCGTGCCGCGTCCCGGAAGAATCCCCGGTGAATACCGGTGAGCCCGCCGGACAACCGCCGGTCGAGAATGAGGGCGTACGCGGCCGCCGACATGATCCCGGTACCGTACAGCGGATTGAGTACCGCCAGAGCGTCCCCCGTCACCAGCAACCCCTCCGGGAAACGCGACAGACGTTCATAGCGGCGCCGGAACGTCCGGGGCACCTGGAAGGAATGCACTTCCGGCGATACGGTCGCCGACCGGATGGCTCCCCATACGTCATCGGGTGCCAGCGCCTTCGCCTGGGCCATAAACCGATCCGGCTCCACACTCGGCCGGTGATCGCCGTAGCCGAATACCGTCATCGTCCACCGTCCCCTTTCCTGGACGGTGAAATAGAACCCGCGCGGACGATCCAGCCGGGGGCCCATCGCGATGGCCCGATCGCGGCCCAGGACATCCGGCGCGCACTCCACCAGCCTGCTCGCGTACCCCAGATTCACTTCGAGCCGGTCCTCCCGGGGCGGTTCGTACCCCAGCTCCGCCAGCCAGCCCCGGGCCCGGCCCGCCCGGCCCGTCGCGTCCACCACCAGCTCCGCCGCCAGCTCCTCGGAGTCGCCGCCGTGGCCGCGGGCGATCCGTACCCCGGTCACCCGGTCGCCGCCCGGACCGACGAGCGGTGACACCGCCTCCCATCCGAAGCGCATCGACACATTCGGATGAGCGCGTACCCGCTCGCGAATGCCCTCCTCCAGGAAGGGCCTGCTCGCCCACACCGTCTCCAGCTCGCTCTCCGACTGACGGAACCGGTGGCCGTAGTAGATGATGCGGTGCTGGTCCATCATGCCGACGCGAATGCCGCCGCTCGCCAGGAAATCCTCGTCGATTCCCGGAAACAGACGCTCCAGCAGAACCGTGGCCTTCAGGCACAGAAGATGGGGATGCCAGCCCTGCGGAACACCGCGCCGGGGATCCGCGCCCCCGCCGTCGTCGCGCTCCACCAGCGTCACCCGCTCGAAATGCCGCGACAGCACATGCGCGGCCATCAACCCGCCCATTCCGCCACCCAGCACCACCGCACGCGTCCCCAACACCAACCCCACCTCTTCCCATCGGTCAACACACATGCCGGTGCCCCCGATCACTCCCCACCTTCCCCGCATCCGCCCCGTCACCCTGCGGCCCCACGGCAGCCACCCGAACGGGCTAACGTCAAGGTGAGTGCTCCCACCCTGGCGGGGCCCGCTCCCGCCGAGTCCCGCCTCACGGGCTCGGACGGCGGCCGGCCGTCCAGCGGCGCCGGCCTCGCCACTTCGCCGTCGTCGGACCCGGTCCGGCTGGTCGGCAAGGGAATCAAGCCCGGTATCCCAGGCCCGGCCCCGGCCCGGCCTTCGCGATGTACGCGTTCGACTGGTCCAAGATCGTGAGGCTGAGGGACGTGGTCCTCAACGCCGTCCCGCAGGGGCCGGACATCGATAGGTGATCCCGTTCCGGCCGCGGACCCCGCGGTCGGGTGCGGGCGGATCCGCGGGACGGACACGGCGAGAGGCAGGGCGCGACATGGGCCGGGACGAGCGGCGCGGCAGGGCGCGGGCGGCGGACCGAAGCGGTCCCGGCGCCCGGCTGTCGGCCCGGCTCGCCCTGCTGGCCGCCGCCGGTGTCCTGGCGGTGCTGGTGACGTCGGTGGGCCAGGCCGGTCTGGTGATCGTCGTCTCCGGATTCCTCGCCGTGGCCCTCTGCGCCGTAGGTCTCTGGTGGTTCCTGGCCCACCGGGGCGCGGTGCGGGCACTGGGGGCGGCGTCGGCGATCGCGGCGCCCGCGGCGCTCCTGGTGCTCTTCACCACCGAAGGGCTCTGGCTCACGGCCCTGCTCCTGGGCGTGTGCTGGGCCGTGACCCTGGCCTGCGCCAGGGCGGCGCTGCGCGCGTCGGACCCGCTGCGGTCGCGCCGGGCGGTCGCAGCGCGCCGGCCGCGCCGACCGGTACTGATCATGAACCCGAGGTCGGGGGGCGGCAAAGTGGGCCGCTTCGGTCTGGCCGAACGGGCCCGGCGGCTGGGCGCGCGGGTGATCCTGCTCGAACCCCCCGGCCCCGGCACCCCCGCTCGCCCGGCCGATGTCGCCGAGCTCGCCCGCGTGGCCGTCGCCGGAGGAGCGGACCTGCTGGGAGTGGCGGGCGGCGACGGTACCCAGGCCCTCGTCGCGGCCGTCGCCGCCGAGCACGAACTGCCGTTCCTCGTCGTCCCCGCGGGTACGCGCAACCACTTCGCCCTCGACCTCGGCCTCGACCGCGACGACCCGGCCCGCAGCCTGGACGCGCTGACCGACGGCGAGGAACTGCGCGTCGACCTCGGTACGGTCGCGGGCCGCGCGTTCGTCAACACCGTCTCGTTCGGTGTGTACGCGGATGTCGTCCAGCGCCCCGAGTACCGCGACGACAAGGCGGGCACGGCACTGAACCTGATGCCGGACCTGCTGGGCGGCGCGGGGGTCCGGCGGCTCGACGCGCGCGCGGACACCACGGAGCTGTCGTCCCAGCAGGCGGTCCTGGTCAGCAACAACCCGTACGCCTCACCCGACGTGCCGGCCCGAACCGCGCGCCGGCCCCGGCTCGACTCCGGCGTCCTGGGCGTCCTCGGCATCCGGGTGGAGAGTGCGGCCCAGGCCGCCGATCTGGCGGTACGGGGCGCGCAGTCGGCGGGGCTGACCGTACTGACCGCCCGGCGGGTGGAAGTGACCGCCGACGCGGCCGAGATCCCCGTGGCCGTGGACGGCGAGGCCCTGCGGATGCCCACCCCCGTCGTCTGCGTCCTCCACCCGGCCGTGCTGCGGGTCCTGGTCCCGCGCGACCGCGCGCCCGCCGCCGTACCCGCCCCGCCGCTGGACTGGCGCCGCCTCCTCAGGCTGGCGTTCGGCCGCGCCTCGTAGCCGACGCGAAGCGCCGGGCGCGAAAGCGGGCGACGCCGGATCCTCCCGTACGGTCCCCCTGTCCCCCTTCCTCGGCCTGCTCAGCCGAAGGACTGCCGGAACGTCTCCTCGAAGGCGGCCCGCACGACGGCCTCGGCGGACTCCCACTCCAGGCCGGCCTCCCCGGCCCCGTCCGCCAGCTCCTCCTTCACTTCGTCCCAGTGCCACACGCACCAGAAACCGGCGTCGTTCGCGACCGACTCCCAGCCCCCCGATTCCCGGTACGCGAAGTCACCGGCCCGCCCCTCCGCCTCCTCGCGCGCCCTGCCGACCAGCTCCGCCAGGGCGGCCGCCCCGGCGTTCGGCCCACTCGACGTCCGTTCTTCCACGGCTCCACGCTCATTCCCCGAGTCCGGTGCTTCCCGTGCCCGCCGAGCGGCTTCGCCGCCCGGCGGGGCGGAAGTTACCAGGCCGCCGGCTCCGGGGGAGCGGCGGAGTCACGGAGAGGCCGTCCCGGTGGGGGAGACCTTGTGGACGACGGTGTCGTCGGGGGTCAGCGGGCGGCCGTCCGCCGACAGGATCTCCAGGGTGCGGAGGCGCTCCCCCCGCCGGCGGTCGACCAGTTCGGAATGCGGTTCGTCCTCGGCGAAGAAGTGCCGCTCGCCCCACTGCCGCAGCGCCACGACGACGGGGAAGAGCGCCTCGCCCTTCGGCGTCAGGACGTACTCGCGATAGGCGCTGCCGTCCGACGCGGGGACGGACGCCAGGACGCCGCCCGCGACCAGGGTGCGCAGGCGCGCGGTGAGGATGTTCTTCGCCACGCCGAGGCTGCGCTGGAACTCCCCGAAGCGGCGGCTGCCGTCGAAGGCGTCCCGCACGATCAGCAGGGACCACCAGTCGCCGATCGCGTCCACCGAGCGGGCGACGGGGCATTCGCTGTCGTCCAACCGCTTCCTGGTGACCATGGCGTCCCTTCCGACGACGATTGATGGTTGCAACATGCTACCAGTGGCCTTACTGTCCACAGTGGTAGCAAGATGAAACCGAATGGGTGGGGGAGTGCCGATGTCCCGCGACGGCGAGACCGTGACACGACGACGGGCAGGGGTCGGCGGGGGAGGCGGCCGGGCGGCGCCGGACCTGCCCCGGGGCGTCGTCGCGCTGTTCGCCGTCGCCTGCGGCACCGCGGTGGCCACCGTCTACTTCTCCCAGCCGCTCCTGGTCGCCATCGGGCGCGATCTCGCCATGAGCCCGGCGCTCGTCGGCGGCATCGTCACCCTCACCCACATCGGATACGGGATCGGGCTCTTCCTCCTCGTACCGCTCGGCGACATGGTCGACCGCCGGCGGCTCGTCGTCGCCCAACTGCTGCTCCTGGTGGGGGCGCTGGCCGTGGTGGCCATCGCCCCCACGGCGGCCGTCCTGCTCGCCGGCATGGCCGCGACCGGGCTGCTCGCGGTCGTCACCCAGACACTGGTGGCCTTCGCGGCGTCACTGGCCCCGCCCGCCGGGCGGGGGCGCGTCGTCGGCCTGGTCACCAGCGGTGTGGTCGTCGGGATCCTGCTCGCCCGCACCGTGTCCGGCCTGCTGGCCGATCTCGCGGGCTGGCGCTCCGTCTATCTCGCGTCGGCGGCGCTCACGGCGCTGCTCGCGCTGGTCCTCCACCGCGTGGTGCCGAGACCTCGCGGTGTCCCGCCGGTGGACCTCCGCTACGGACAACTGCTGCGCTCCACGATCGCGCTGTTCGCCCGGGAGCGGCTGCTGCGACTTCGGGCCCTCTTCGGACTGCTGGTCTTCGCCTCCTTCAGCACCCTGTGGAGCGGTGTCGCGCTGCCGCTGAGCGAGCCCCCGCACCTGCTGTCCCACAGCGCGATCGGGGCCCTCGGGCTGATCGGCGCCGTCGGCGCCCTGGCCGCGACCGCGGCGGGGCGGCTGGCCGACCGGGGGCTGGCCGGGCCGACCACCGGTGTCGCCCTGGCGCTGCTCACCGCCTCATGGCTGCCCCTGGCCTTCACCCGTGACTCGCTCTGGGCCCTGGCCGCCGGCGTCGTCCTCCTCGACCTCGCCGTCCAGGCGGTCCATGTCACCAACCAGACCGTGATCTACGCCCTGCGCCCCGACGCGGGAAGCCGGCTGATCGGCGGATACATGATCTTCTACGCGATCGGCAGCGCCACCGGTGCCATCACCGCGACATCCCTGCACGCCGCCTTCGGCTGGGGCGCGGTCTGCGCCGCGGGCGCCGCTTTCGGCTTCCTCGGACTCGTGCTGTGGGTGGTGACGCGCCAGGACGCCCCGGCCCCCGTTCGGCCGGACTCCCCCCGCGCGTAAGGGTGTCGCCCGCGCCCGCCCGGTGTCTCCGTAACGGGCCTGTCACACACCTCGCCGGCGTGATCGTGCCATCCGTCCACCGGGCAGGACGTCAGCGACAAGGCACGGATATCACTCCAAGCTCTCGGGAAGGGGACAAATGACACGAGGGACAGTGCGGACGGCGGTCGTCATAGCGGCGGTCGCGGCGCTCGGGCTCGGCACGGCGCCCGGCGCGTCCGCGGCCACCGGGCAGTTCGTCTACCACACACAGCCGGGCGATGCGGCCCACACCCTGAACGACCCGATGGACAGCCGGTGTTATCCAGTGGGGCGCAACGCCCGGGGGCGCGTCGTCAACGACACCGACCGCCGGGCCGTCCTGTACGTCGAGAAGAACTGCCGCCAGGCCACCGCCGAGGAGCTCGAACCCGGGCAGTGGGTCGCCGACGCCGTCTTCATGTCGGTGAAGTTCACCTCCTGACCGAGGAGGGGAGGAGCGGCGCCCCGGCGCGCGTCGGCCGGGGCGCCGCTCCGTTCCCGACGGCCGGTACAGCCGTACCGAAATCGATGCTCAGCCGCGAATACCGTCATCATCTTCCGTTTCCGGTCGGCCGACTGTCAGCATCTGCGCAAGTCACCAGGTGTGCAGAAAGTTGGAGGATCCATGGCAAACCGGAGACGTGTCCACTCCCTCGCGGCCCTGGCGCTCGTCGCCCTGATGGCCGTCTCCTGCGGGCGCTCGGACCAGGGCGGCACCGGCTCGTCCGCGGATCCCGCCGCGGCCGGCAAGAGCGCGGCGGAGCTGGTCCCCGACGACATCAGGAAGAAGGGGGTCCTGCGCGTCGCCACCGCCGTCGGCTATCCGCCGATGGAGATGTACAAGCCGGGGACGACCGAGCTGACCGGTGTCGACCCCGATCTGGCCCGCGCCGTCGCCGACCGGCTCGACCTGCGGCTCGAGCTGACCAACGCCGCCTTCGACGGGCTGATCCCCGGGCTCCAGTCCGGCCGGTTCGACCTGGTGATGTCCTCGATGACCGACAGCCCCGAGCGCCGCAAGGCCGTCGACTTCGTCGACTACTTCCGCACCGGGGGCGTCGTCATGACGAAGAAGGGCAACCCCGAGGGGATCACGTCCCTGGAGGACCTCTGCGGCAAGGCCGTCGTCCTCGCCAAGGGCAGCTCCAACCTCGCCATCGGCCAGAAGCAGAACGCCGAGTGCGCCGACAAGATGAGGATCTCGCAGAGCGAGGACGCCCCGACGGGACTGCTCCAGCTCGACAGCGGACGGGCCGTGGCGACCATCGTCGACTACCCCGTCGCCGCGATGTTCGTGAAGGAGAAGGGCGTCTACGAGGCGCTGCCGACCCAGTACGGTTCGGCGCCCTGGGGCATCGCCGTGGCGAAGAACGAGAACGGGCTGCGCGACGCCGTGCGGAAGGCCCTCCAGGGGCTGATCGACGACGGCGGCTACAAGAAGATCCTCGACTCGTACGGTGTCGGCGGCAGCGCCGTCCCCGAGGCCACCGTCAACGACGGCTCCTGATCCGGGGAACGGAGACATGAACCGACTCAGCAAAAACGATTCTTCGCAGGGTGATTCCACCCCGGACGCGACGGTCGTACCCCCGGCCGGGGTGCCCGCGCCGGCCGCCGGCGCCGACGAGGACCTCGCCCTGCGGGTGACCGGCCGCCCCCGCCCCGGACGCTGGGCGGCCGTCGCCGGCGCCGTGTTCTTCGCGGTCTGGCTGGCGTACACCGTCGTCGTCAACCCCAACCTCCACTGGGACATCGTCGTCGAGTACCAGTTCGACGAGCGGATCCTGAAGGGCCTGTGGGTGACGGTCCAGCTCACCCTGGTCTCGATGGCCGTCGGTATCGCCATCGGGGTGCTCGTCGCGGTGATGCAGCTCTCCGAGAGCCCGGTCCTCCGGGTGATCGCGAGCGCCTACACCTGGTTCTTCCGGGGCACCCCGCTCCTGGTCCAGCTGATCTTCTGGTTCAATCTGGCCCTGCTCTTCCCGGTGATCGGCGTCGGAATCCCCTTCGACGGACCCAAGCTGGTCGAATGGCAGACCAACGCGGTCATCACCGGTTTCGTCGCGGCCCTCCTCGGCCTCTCCATCAACGAGGGCGCCTATATGGCGGAGATCGTGCGCGCCGGGATCCAGAGCGTCGACCCCGGCCAGCGGGAGGCTGCCGAGTCCATCGGCATGTCGAACCGCCAGGTCCTGACCCGGGTCGTCCTCCCGCAGGCGATGCGGGTGATCATCCCGCCGTTCGGCAACCAGTTCATCTCCATGCTCAAGACCACCTCCTTGGTGTCGGTGATCGCCGGATCCGATCTGATGACCGTCTCCCAGCATCTGTACCTCGCCAACTTCGAGGTCATCGCCCTGCTGATGGTGGCGTCGATCTGGTACCTCGTCCTCACCACCGTCGCCAGCGTCCTCCAGCACTTCGTCGAACGGCGCTACAACCCCGCGGCCGTACCGGTACGCCGCCGGGTCCTGGCCAACCTCGTACCCGGCCGTACCGGCAAGGGAGCCGCAGCGTGAACGACATCGTCCTCTCGGCCCGCGGCGTCCGGAAACGATTCGGCGACATCGAGGTGCTCCGCGGCATCGACCTCGACGTCGCGCGGGGCGAGGTGCTCTGCGTCATCGGCCCCTCCGGCTCCGGCAAGTCCACCCTGCTGCGCTGCTTCAACCATCTGGAGAAGATCGACGCCGGCCGCGTCCGGGTCGACGGCGAACTCGTCGGCTACGAACAGCACGGCCCGACCGGGACCGTGCTGCGCGAGCGGCGGCCCCGGGACATCCGCCGCCAGCGGGAGCGGATCGGCATGGTCTTCCAGCGCTTCCACCTCTTCCCGCACCGTACGGCGGTCCAGAACGTGATGGAGGGACCCGTCGCCGTCAAACGCCGCCCGCGCGCCGACGCGGAGCGCCAGGCCCGGGAACTCCTCGACCGCGTCGGCCTCGCCGACCGCGCGGACCACTATCCGGCCCAGCTCTCCGGCGGCCAGCAGCAGCGCGTCGCGATCGCCCGCGCCCTCGCCATGGAACCGACCCTGATGCTCTTCGACGAACCGACCTCCGCACTCGACCCCGAACTCGTCGGCGAGGTGCTCGGCGCCATGCGCGACCTGGCCCGCAGCGGAATGACGATGATCGTCGTCACCCATGAGATGGGCTTCGCCCGGGAGATCGCCGACCGCGTCCTCTTCCTCGACCAGGGCGCCACCGTCGAAGAGGGCCCACCGGCACAGCTGTTCGGCGACCCGCGCCACGAGCGCACGCGGGCCTTCCTCTCGACGGCCCTGTGATGGCGGCACCCGTACCCGCCCCGCGGCCCCCCTACGATCTGCTGCTGCGCGGCGGCACCGTCGTCGACGGCACCGGCGCGCCGCGCCGGGCCGCCGACATCGGCGTCACCGGCGGCCGGATCGCCGTCCTGCCCCCGGGCGGACGGCACGAGGCCGCCGAGACCCTCGACGCGACGGGGCAGATCGTCACACCCGGGTTCGTCGACGTCCACACCCACTCCGACGGACTCGCCGCCCGCCCGGCCGGCGGCGGGGACGATCCGGCGCTCGAAGCCCTGCGGCTCGCCCCGCTGCTCCAGGGCGTCACGACCGAGATCGCGGGCAACTGCGGCAGCGGACTCTTCCCCGCCCTGCCCGAACGGCTGCCCGCCCTCGCCGAACACACCCGGGTCGTCTTCGGTATCGGCCCCCTGCCGCCCGCGGTGGACTTCGACGGCTTCGCCGACGGCCAGGCACCCGCCCTGCGCCCCACCCATATCGCGTCCCTCGTCGGACACGGCACCCTGCGCGCCGGGGTGATGGGCTTCGACGACAGGACCGCCACCGCCGGTGAGCTGCGCACCATGTGCGCACTGCTCGACCGGTCGCTGGCCCAGGGCGCCGCCGGGCTCTCCACCGGACTGATCTACCCGCCGGGCGGCTACGCGGACACCGCGGAACTCATCGCCCTCGCCCGGGTCGCGGCCCGGCACGGCAAACCGTACGTGACCCATCTGCGGGACGAGATGTCCCAGGTGGAGACCGCGATCGAGGAGGCCCTGGAGATCGCCCGCCGCTCCGGCGCGCCCCTCCAGATCTCCCACCACAAGACCGCGGGACGCCACGCCTGGGGCGCCACCCTGCGCACCCTGCCGCGGCTCGAACAAGCCAGGGCCGAGGGCATCGACGTGCTGTGCGACGTCTACCCGTACACCGCGGGCAGTACCGTCCTGCACGCCCTGCTGCCGCCCTGGGCCAACGAGGGCGGCATCGGCGCCCTCCTGCAACGGCTGCCGCGGCCCGAGATCCGCGACCGGATCCGGACCTCCATCGCCGACGGCGTCGACGGCTGGGAGAACACCGTCGGCAACGGCGGCTGGGACCTCATCGCCGTCGCCGCGGCCCCCCGCCGCCCCGCCGCCGAAGGACGGCCGATCGCCGAACTCGCGGCGGCGGACGGCGTCGACCCGGTGGAGTACGTCTGCGATCTGCTCCTCGCCGAGGACGGCGAGGTCACCATCATCAGCCACTCCATGCGCGAGGACGACGTACGCCGGGTGATCGCCAGCCCCCTGGCCATGATCGGCTCCGACGGGGTCCCCAAACCGGGCCGCCCGCACCCCCGCTGGGCGGGCAGCTTCGCCCGGGTGCTCGGACACTACGGGCGCGACGAGGGACTGCTCACGCTGGAGGACGCCGTCCACAAGATGACCGGACTGCCCGCGTGCCGGTTCCGGCTCACGGGGCGCGGCACGGTCGCCGACGGAGCCCGTGCCGACCTGGTCGTCCTCGACCCCGGTACGGTACGGGACACCGCCACCTTCGAACGTCCGCTGCTCGCCCCCGAGGGCGTCACCGCGGTCGTCGTGGCGGGCCGGGTCGCCGTCCGCGAAGGCCGCCCGACCGGGGAGCGCGCTGGAGAGGTGGTGAGGGTGCCGTGACCCTGGCCCGAGTGGCGGCGGCGGCCCGCAGCGCCGCCGCGCTGCCCCTGGTACTGGGCGTCGCCGCGATCGACGTCGACGACGGCCGGAGCGCGGGCGTCGACGACACGGTCGTCCTGCCCGTCGCCTCCGCCGCGAAGATGCTGCTCCTGGCCGAGGTCGCGCGCCTGATCGACGCCGGTGAGCTGGATCCGGACGCGCCGGTCGCCGTCGACCCGGCGGATCTGACGTACGGGACGGGACTCCTGGTCCGGCTGAGCCGGCGGGACTGGACCGTCGGGGACCTCTGTCTGCTCACCGCGTCCGTCAGCGACAACACGGCGACCAACGCGCTGCTGCGGCTGGTGGGGCCCGGGGCGACGGACCGCCTCGCGCGGCGGCTCGGTCTCGGGGAGCTGACCGTGCACGACCGGGTCCGCGACGTCCGGGGCCCCGCCGACCCCCCGTTCTTCGCCACCGGTACGGCCCGCGCGCTCGCCGCACTGGCCGCCCACGCCGCCCGCGGCACCATGGTCTCGCCGGGCGCGTCCCGGCTGCTGCTGGGCTGGCTGCGGACCGGCACCGACCACGGCCTGGCCCCGGCGCTCGCCGTCCACGACCCGTACACCGAGGACTTCCCCACCCCGGTGCCCGGCGGTCTGCTGGTGGCCAACAAGACCGGTACCGACACCGGCGTACGGGCCGACGCGGGCGTCTTCATCGGCGCGCGCCGGGTCGCGTACGCGATCGTGGCGCACTGGGACACCGCCCTCGGGGAGAGCACGGAACGGGCGGCGGTCCACGCCATCCGGGACGTCGGACGGACCCTGGCGGACTACGCGTCGCCGCCCACCGGAGGCTGACCGCGCCGGCGCGCCGACCGGGCCCGGGGCGATGGCCCCGGGCCCGGCGAAACGCGGCGGAACATCCGCGGCCGGACGGCCGGTCCGCCGCCGGTACGGGGCACGGGCCACCCGCGTCACGCCCACTGCGCCCCCAGCAGCGCCCCGACCTCCTCGGCCGCCGACCGCAGATCGGTCAGGAAGGAACGGAGCAGCGGATTCTCGTTCGTCCTGCGGGTCGCGACCCCGATCCGGCGGTGGAGCTGCGGATGGTCGAGCCTGCAGACGTGGACGCCCGCCGTGTCGCCGAGGCCCAGCGCAGGGACCAGCGCGATACCCATACCGGCCCGGGCGAGGTTGATGGTGACCTGGTAGTGGTCGCTGCGGCAGCGGACCCGGGGCAGAAAGCCCTCGACGGCGCAGGCGCGTTCCAGGACGGGCTCCCCGCTGTGGCCGCCCCGGGTACCGATCCAGCTCTCGCCCTCCAGGGCGGCCAGCCGGACCACCGAGACCCGGCCCAGCCGGTGCCGCAGCGGCACCACGATCAGCTGCGGCTCGTCGAAGAACATCTCCACGTCGACGGAGGCCTGACGGCACCACGGGTCGAGCGGGTGCTCGAAGACGACGACTGCGTCCAGCCGCCCCGCCTCCAGATCGGGGACGAGTTCATGGGGCTGTCCGAGAATCAGCTCCAGCTCCACATGGGGCCGGGCCGCCGCGAACGCGGACAGGGCCCGGGGCAGCAGCTCCAGGCCCGCCGACGCGAAGAAACCCAGCCGCAGGACCCCGGCCTCGCCCGCGGCGTGCTCCCGCAGATCGTCCCGGGCGACGTCCATGAGATCGGCGACGGCCTGGGCGTGCTCGGCCAGCCGCCGCCCCGCCGCCGTCAGCCGCAGGCTCTGCGGGGCGCGCTCCACGAGCGCCACCCCGACCTCCTGCTCCAGCCGGGCCAGCTGATGGGAGACCGCCGACGCACTCAAATGCAGTGCCCCGGCAGCCCCCACGATGGTGCCCTTCCTGGCGATCTCCAACAGGACGAGCAGACGGCCACTGTTCAGCATCGCGCCAGGTTAGGCGCTGGTCAGCCGTCGCGCAGCGACCTGTGTCACCGGCCGGGAGCCCGCGTCGTCGCCGGGCCCGGGCACATCCAGCCGCAGCAGGTCCTCCTCGGTCTCGCGGCGGACGACCAGCCGGGCCTCGCCGTCCCGGACGAAGACCACGGCGGGCCGGGGCAGCTTGTTGTAGTTGGACGCCATGGCGTAGCCGTACGCCCCGGTGACCGGTGTCGCCAGCAGATCCGACACCCGCAGATCGGCGGGGAGCGCCGCGTCGTCGACGAGTACGTCGCCGCTCTCGCAGTGCTTGCCCACCAGACGGGCCCGCAGCGGGCGTGCGGCGTGCGGGGCGCGCGGCAGGAAGGCCTCGTACCGGCCGCCGTACAGGGCGGGGCGGATGTTGTCGCTCATCCCGCCGTCGACGCCGACATACGTCCGTACCCCATCGATGTGCTTGATCGTGCCCACCCGGTACAGGGTCAGCCCCGCCCGGGCCGTGATGGAGCGGCCCGGCTCGACCACGACCTCCCCGGACCAGCCCGCGCCGCGCGCCGCGGCCCGTACCCGGCCGGCCCAGTCGGCGAACGAGGGGACGTGCTGTCCCGGCTCGTACGCGACCCCGAGCCCGCCGCCCACGGTGAGCCCGGCCACGCCCGTGTCGACGGCGAACCGGGCGATCGCCGCCGCGCCGTCCGCCAGCCGGGCCGCGTCGAGCACCTGCGAACCCACATGGGCGTGGACGCCCTCCAGGACCATCGCCCGGGAGTTACGGGCCCGGTGCACGGCGGCCGCCGCGTCCCCGGTCGCCAGACCGAACCCGAACTTGGAGTCGGTACCTCCGGTACGGATCGCCTCATGGCCACCGGCGGCGACACCGGGCGCCACCCGCAACACCACGGGAACGGGGGCGAACCCGTGCGCGGCGTGCAGCCGCTCGATCCGGTCCAGCTCGTCGAAGCTGTCGGCCACGACATGCCGCACCCCGGCTCGGATCCCCGCGAGGATCTCGCCGTCGTCCTTGTTGTTGCCGTGCAGGACGATCCGGTCGCCCGGCACGCCCGCGTTCAGCGCCACCCGCAGCTCACCGCCGGAGGCGACGTCGAGCAGCAGCCCCTCCTCATGGGCGAGGCGGGCCATGGCGGTGCACAGGAACGCCTTGGACGCGTAGGCGACCAGGCCGGGCCCGAAGGCGGCGACCGCCTCCCGGCACCGCCGCCGCAGATGCTCCTCGTCGTACACGAACAACGGCGTCCCGAACCTGCGCCCCAACTCGGTGAGTGCGACACCGCCGACGGCCAGTCCCTCGGGACCGTCCTTCGCGGTGAGCGGCAGCAGGTCCGTGGAGACGGCGTCTGACATGGTTTCCTCCCCGTTGGCCGGACTCGCACCCATCCTGGGCCGCGCGCGGGAGCGGCAAAAGCGGATTCTTCCGGGGGTGAGCATCGGAAAAACGACGGCTGCCGGTACGGCGGTCCCGCGCGGGCCCCTCCCGGGCGCCGGCCCTTTCGTCACACGGCGCCCCCGTTTCATCACCCGGGCCCCCGGCGCGGCTCCCCGGCGACACGGCACCGGCGGGCGGCACCCCTCGCCCCGGACACCTTTGACATCACGTTTCCTGCAAGAACGAACATGGCTTACGAGGTCGGGCACGGCCCGGTAGCCCCGGACGAGGCCGCGGACGCGGCGCCGGGGAGACGAGGCCCGTACCGCCCGACGCCGCCGACGTTCCCGGAGAACCATGGGCATGAGTACGACGACCAACGCACGCACGTCCACCGCACACACGGCCACCGCGCCGGAACCCGGCCCGGCCGCCGAACCGCCCGCCGGCCCATCGGCCGGACTCGCGAACACGGGCGCCCTCGCGCGTCTGCTCGCCCCGGTCCGTACCCACCTCGTGACCTGCGCGGTCCTCTCCGCCCTGGGCGCCGCGGCGGGAATCCTGCCCTACATCGCCGTCGCCGAGATCGCGGCCGTCGTCCTCGACGACCCCGCCGGCGCGCACACGGCCGTCTGGACCTGGGTGGGCATCGGCGCCGCGGGCGCCGGTGTCCGGCTGCTGATGCTGGTGCAGTCCGCCCGGGTGGGCCACTACGCCGACGCGGCGATCCTCCACGAACTGCGCGTCCGGATCGTCCGCCACCTCGGCGCGCTGCCCCTGGGCTGGTTCCGCGCCTCGGGATCCGGCCGGGTCAAAAGGGCCATGACCGGGGATCTGGAGGAGATGCACGAGGTCATCGCCCATGCGCTCGGACAGTTGACCGGCGCGCTGACGGTGACGGTCGTCGGCATGGGCTATCTGCTGCTCGTCGACGCGCGCATGGCGCTGATCGCCCTGGGCGTCCTGGCGCTGACGGCCGTCTTCTACCGGATCTCGATGCGCTCCATGACGACCCATATGAACCGGCTGATCGCCGCCGAGGGACGGATCAGCGCCGCGAGCGTCGAGTACGCCGACGGCATCCAGGTCGTCAAGACGTTCGGCACCGGCGGCCGGATACTGCGCCGCTTCGACGACGCCGTGGACGAGTACGCCGGGGCCTTCGCGGCCTGGGTCGCCGAAGTCAGGTACAGCTCCGCCGCGTCCCGGCTGTTCGGCTCCGAGATGGCCGTCCTGGCCGCCGTCACGACCGCCGGGCTGATCCTCGTCGACCGCGGCTCGCTCGCCGTCGCCGACCTCGTGGCCTTCCTGGTCGTCGCGATCGGACTGCCGAACTCCGTCATCCCGGCCGTCACCGCGTCCCAAGGGGTGCGCAAGGGCCGGATGGGGGCCACCAACATCGAGCGGCTGCTGTCCCTCGCGCCACTGCCCGAACCCGAAGAGCCCCGGACACCGTCGGGACACGGCGTCGAGTTCGACCGCGTCACCTTCTCCTACGACGGTGTCACCTCCGCGGTCGAGGAGATCAGCGCGTCCTGCCCACCCGGCACGGTGACCGCGATCGTGGGACCCTCCGGCGCGGGCAAGACGACCCTCGCGAGCCTGCTGCCCCGCTTCTACGACGTCACGGGCGGCGCGGTCCGGATCGGCGGCACCGACATCCGCTCGATCCCGTCGGCCGAACTGCTGGCAACGATGTCGCTGGTCTTCCAGGACGTCGCCCTGCTCCGCGACAGCGTCGCCGAGAACATCCGCATCGGCCGCCCCGGCGCCGACGACGCCGCCGTCCGCCGGGCCGCGACCGCCGCCCATGTCCACGACGTGATCGAACGGCTGCCCCACGGCTACGACACCCCGCTCGACGCGGGCGGCGGTGGCCTCTCCGGCGGTGAACGCCAACGCCTGACGATCGCCCGCGCGATCCTCTCCGAGGCACCCGTCGTCGTCCTGGACGAGGCCACCGCGGCCCTCGACCCCGACAGCGAATCCGCAGTCCAGGGCGCCCTCGCCACCCTCGCCGTCGGCAAGACGGTGATCGTGATCGCGCACCGGCTGCACACCATCGCCGGAGCCGACCAGATCCTCGTCCTCGACCGCGGCCGGCTCGTCGAACGGGGCCGCCACGGCGAACTGCTCGCCCTGGGCGGGCTGTACGCCCGCATGTGGGCGGCGCAGAAAGGAGCCATCGGATGATCCGCCGACTGTACCGACTGTGGCCCGATCCGCGGCTGCTGGGCCGCCTCTGGCTGCTCACGGCGGCGCAGGCCGTACTCCAGGGCCTCCTCCTCGGTCTGCTCGTCCCCGTCCTGGACGCCGTCGTACGTCCCGAGCCCGACCTCGCGGCGGCCACGCCCTGGCTCGTCGCCGGCGCGCTCGGCGCGCTCGTGTACGCGGTGCTGAGCGTCGTCGCCACCCCGGTCGGCTTCGCCGCGGCCGGCGCCCTCGCCGCCCAGCTCCGCGGGACGCTGATGCGCCATGTCAGCACACTGCCACTGGGCTGGTTCACCGCCGAACACAAGGCGAGGCTCGCACGGGCCGTCACCGCGGACGTCGGCGACGCCTCCCATCTGGCCGTCACCGTCGCCGGACCCGCGATCACCTCGACCCTGCTGCCCGCTACGGTCGTCGCCGTGACCTTCGCCGTCGACCCGCGGATGGCGCTGCTGCTCTGCGCGATCGCCCTCGTCGCCGCCTGGGCGCTGCGCCGTGCCGGACGGATCGCCGAACTGGCCGAGACCGAACTGGAGCGGGCGGCGGCGGCCGTCGCGGGCCGGGCGATCGAACTCGGCCAGGCCCAGCCGGTCCTGCGGGCCGCGGGCCACGCCGAGGGCACGCCCCGGATGCGGGCCGCCCTCGACGACCACCGCGAGACCTACCGCGAGGGCATGCGCCGGGCCCGGCGCCCGTTCTTCGTCTACACCGGTGTGATCATGGGCGGGTTCGTCGCCGTTCTCGTCCTCGCCGCCGAGCTGCTGCTCAACGATCGCGTCACGGTCGCCGAGGCCATCGCCCTGCTGGTGCTGGCCGCCCGCTTCCTGGAGCCGCTCGGCAACCTCATCGACCTCATCGGAGCCCTGCGCGCCATGACGAACAAGATCGCGCGCCTGGAGGAGATGATGGCCACTTCCCCTTTGCCTGCGGCGGCCGACCCGGTGGGTGCGATCGAGGTGGCGGACGTCGAGTTCGCACATGTGGATTTCACCTACCCGGGCGGCGACGCCCCCGCGCTCGCCGATGTGTCGCTGCGCTGCCGCCCCGGCACCACCACCGCCCTGGTGGGTCCATCGGGTTCGGGTAAGACGACCGTCACCCGGCTCATCGCCCGGTTCTTCGACGCCGACGCCGGAACGGTCCGCGTCGGCGGTGTGGACGTACGCGAACTCGACCCGCGCGCCCTGCTCGACGAGATCGCCATCGTCTTCCAGGACGTCTACCTGTTCGACGACACCATCGAGAACAATCTGCGGCCGGCCCGCCCGGACGCGACGGCCGGCGAACTCGACGAGGCCGCCCGCGCGGCGCGCCTCGACGAGGTGGTCGAACGGCTGCCCGACGGCTGGCGGACCCGCGTCGGCGAGGCCGGTGCCCAGCTGTCGGGCGGTGAGCGCCAGCGCGTCGCGATCGCCCGGGCGATCCTGAAGCGGGCCCGTATCGTCCTCGTCGACGAGGCGAGTTCGGCGCTCGATCCCGAGAACGAGGCCGCGATCACCCAGGCCGTCGCCAACCTCGGCGACGATCCCGACCGTACGGTGATCGTGATCGCGCACCGGCCCGCCACCCTGGCGGCCGCCGACTACGTGGTCTCCCTCGACGGCGGACGTGTGGCCGAGTACGGCACTCCTACGGAGCTGGCCCGCACGGGCGGCGCGTTCGCCCGGCTGAACCGGCAGTACGAGCAGGCCAGGCAGTGGCGGATCGCGGGCAGCGGCTGATCCACGAGCAACGTCCCGGCGGGCCGGCCGACGAGCCGACCCGCCGGGCGCGCTGCGGGCCGGCGGGGCGCCGCGTGCCGCTCAGCCCTGGTGGCGCCACCAGAAGGAGCCGGGCTGGAAATGGCGGGTGACACCGAGCCGCCGCCACAGCGGGCGGAGGATGTTCCGCAGTTCGGGATCGCCGTGGACGAAGGCGTTCGGCAGGACCATGTCGAACCGCTGCGGGGCCGCCGTCAGCATCGCCGCCAGCAGATACTGCTCCGAGTAGAGCCGCCACCGCCAGGACTCCGGATAGTCCGACGGCAGCATGATGTCGTGGACCTGGATCAGCACACCGGGCTTCAGCCGGGGCAGCAGCTCGAAGAAGAAGACCATCACGTCCGACCCCATATGGAGCCGGTGCGAACCGTCGAGGAAGACGATGTCCCCCGGCTCCAACTCCTCGAAGACCCCGGGGTCGGCCTGCTGGAGCGGTACCCGCACCACCTCGTCGCAGAGGGCGTCGATGGGGGCCCGGGGCTGCGGGTCGATGGAGGTGATCCGGGTCGGGAGCCCGAGGTCGTCGACGGCGCGGCGGGCGAACTTGGTGGAGTTGCCGGAGCCGATCTCCAGATACCGGGCGGGTTTCGCCTCGGCGAGGAGACCGTAGAGGGCGAGGGCGTCCAGCGGCGGTAACCAGGTATTGCCCCAGTAGGCCCGCGACCCCATCTCCGCACCGCGGACGGGGATCCGGGCCAGCCGGTCGGCGTGGTCGAGGAAGCCGGTCAGCCGTTCCGCGTACGCCTCCCGGTGCTCCTCCAGCAACGCGCGTACGGGGGCGAGTTCGGCGCGGGGCTCCGGGGTGATCACATGGTCGAGGAAAACCGGCTTGAGGTGGCCGGAGGCCCACATCACGAGCCCGAAGGCGGTGGGTCTGCGCTCCAGCCGGTCCAGGCCCCGCTGAAGTACGGGGAACCGTTCGAGCAGGCCGGGGGAGGGCTCGGGGGCGGCGGCGGTGGGGTTCTGTGCGCGCAAGGGAGAGGAAGCCTTTCGGTCACGGCAGGGCCGGGAAGGACGTGCTCTGAGTCGTGCGCCTGTGTCGGGTCGGTCGGTTCGTTCGACGGTTGTTCCGGATGCGAAGATCTTTTCCCCGAACGGACCCAGGAAATCCGGCACGTTCCGGCCACTCGGCCGACTCGGAGGCCCGGGGCGGCGACGACGACCGGCAGCAACCGCCGGTCCCGGTGGCGCTTTCCGGCCGGGCCCGGACGGCCGGGATCGCGCTCGGTGGCGCTCGTCGTCGGTACGGTCCCGCTCATCGCACCTTCGTTCCCAACGGATAGTAAGGTAAGGCTCACCTTGCTTGTTGCGGTCGACGTGATGTCAACTGACCTCATGGACGAGCACCGTGTCGACATCGGTGAGGCGGCGGCCCTGTTCGGCCTCTCGCCCGCGACCCTCCGCTGGTGGGAGCGGACCGGCGTACTGCCCGCGCCGCCGCGTGCCGGGGGCCGCAGACGCTACGGGGAGCGCGAGCTCCGGCAGGTGGGCCTGGCCTACCTCTGCTGCGTCCTGGGGCGGATGCCCCTGGGCAGCGCCGTGGCCGTGGTCTCCGGCGAATTCGGCCCCGACACCTGGCGGAAGGCGGTGACCGAACAGATCTCCAGGCTCGACCAGGAACTGGCCGAACTGCACACCGCACGCACCTATATGACCCATCTGCTGCGCTGCGAGCACGACGACATGACCGCCTGTCCCTATCTCGAATGGGAGGTACGGGCGAACACCCCCCGGGGGCGGCTGCCGCACGACGACGTCGTCGCGGCGGCCCGCGCGGCGGGCACCGGCGTGCCCCCGGAGCCCCGGGGCACCGGCCGTGCGACGCGGTCCCGCCCGCGTGACGAAACGCCCTCCGCGGCGTCGGACCGTGACGCAACACCACCGGTCTGCCGGGCCTGCGGCTGGGCGCTGCCCACCGGGACGCGCTCCGGACGGCCCCGGGTGTACTGCTCGGCGGCCTGCCGTCAGCGGGCCTTCCGCACCCGCAGGGCCGGACCCTGACCCGGCGCCGCCGGGCGGCCCGGGAGCCCCGCGCGGCCCGGGAGCCCCGGGATCCGGCGCCCGTCGTCGTACGCCTCGTCGTACCCCGAACCCCTGTGCGTCATGCCCGGGTACGGCGCGGCGCGCCCGGTCCGGTCCGGTCGTACGGAACTCCCGGCGCTCGCCGATGATGGAGCGGACCGAATCGAGGAGGACATCATGCGGATCGCTGTCGCCGGCGCGACCGGGAACATCGGCACGCTCACCGTCGCGGCGCTGGAGCGCGACGGACACGAGGTCGTACGCGTCAGCCGCTCACTCGGCGTCGACCTGCTGACAGGGCAGGGCCTCGACGACGCCCTGACCGGTGTGGAGGCGGTCGTCGACGCGACCAACGCCCCGCCGGGGGATCGCGCGGCGACCGTGGAGTACCTCGGCACCACGACCCGTAACCTGCTCGCCGCCGAGGCGCGGTCCGGGGTCCGGCACCATGTGCTGCTGTCGATCGCGGCGGTCGCCAGGGTCGAGGGGAACGCGCACTACGCGGGCAAGCGGGAGCAGGAGCGGCTGGTGGCCGAGGGGCCCGTGCCGTGGAGCATCGTCCCGGCCACCCAGTTCCACGACTTCGCGGAGATGGTGGCCGCATGGACCGAGCGGGACGGCGTCGCCACCGTCGCACCGCTGCTGATCCAGCCGATCGCGCCCGCCGATATCGCCGACGTCCTGGCCGAACTGGCCCAGGGCGAGCCGCAGGGGCGGTACGCGGACGTGGCGGGGCCCGAGACACAGGACCTGGTCGACATGGCGCGCCGGACCCATGAGGCGCGGGGCCGGAAGGTGCGGCTCGTCCCGACCTGGTCGGGGATCTTCGGCGTCGGAATGGCCGGGGAGGTCATGCTGCCCGGCGAGGGCGCCCGGATCGCCCCGACCACCTTCGACGCATGGCTGGCGCAACAGAGTTAGCCGGAACCGCAACCGGAAGCGGTACCACGGAGCGGCCGGAACCCATGGGTTCCGGCCGCTCCGCCATGTCCGCTAGGAGCGTCCCTCATCGATAGGTGAATATCAACTAACCACAGGTTTGTTTGTCATCGCCGAAGAAACCCTTGTGAGAAGGCTTGCCGTGGCTTGATTGTGATGCTTCGCTTTCGAACTGGCGAGAGCGTAGGTCCGGTGTCGGCTGCCCGATGCGTCGTACGCGTCACCCCCTGCCCGCCTTCTCGAGGGAGACCCATGAGCATCGATGTGGATCGCACCGCAGGGCCCGGTTCCGAGGGCCGTGCCGCGCCGGAGGCCCGTTCGTCCGAGCGCAAGGGCTGGCTCGTCGTCTGGGCGCTGGTCCTGGTCCTCGTCATCAACTACGCGGACAAGATCATCACCAATATCGCGGGCCCCGCGATCATGAGGGACCTCGGTATCGGCGAGAGCCGGTTCGGGGTGATCCAGGCGAGCTTCTTCGCCCTGTTCGCCGTCGGCGGCATCGTCGGCGGCTGGCTGATGACCCGGATGCGCCCCTGGAAACTACTGCTGATCATCATGGTGATCTGGTCCCTCACCCTGCTGCCGATGGGCTGGCAGGTGGGCTTCGGCACCATTGTGACGATGCGGGTACTGCTGGGGTTCGCCGAAGGGCCGACGACGGCGATCGCGATGCATATCGCCCATACCTGGTTCCCGCCCGAGAAGCGGGCCCTGCCCAGCTCGGTCGTGATCGCCGGGGCCAATGTGGGCGCGGTGATCGGCGCCCCGGTGCTGACCTGGATCGTCACCGACTACTCGTGGCACGCCGCCTTCGTCGCCCTGGCCGTCGCCGGCATGGTGGTGACCGTCATCTGGCTGGTGGTCGGCCGCGAGGGCGACCAGGACTCCGTCACCGCCCGCGGCGCGACCAGTGTGCTGCCGCGGCGGGTGCCCCTGATCAAGGCGCTCACCACCCGGTCGGCGATCGGCATCACCGTGATGTTCTTCGCCGCCTACGCCTCGACGTCCCTGAAGATCACCTGGCTCAAGCCCTATCTGGAGCAGGGCCTGGGGTACGAGGAGCGGACCGCGGGCAACCTCACGGCCCTGCCCTACCTCGGCGGCATGATCGCCGTGATCGGCGTCGGCTTCCTCTCGGCGTCCCTGACCAGGCGGGGGATCAGCAGCCGCGCCGCGCGGGGTGTCCTGGGCGCCTCCCTGGTGATCGGCTCCGGGCTGCTCCACTTCGCCTGGGCGCCGCTGGGGGCGGGGGCGCCGCATATGGTGCTGCTGGTGCTCAGCGCGTGTCTGGGATCGGCCGGATACGGTGTCACCTTCGCCGCGATCGGCGATATCGCCCCGGTCGAACAGCGGGGTGTCGTACTCGCCGCCATTACCGCGATCTTCAGTGTGGGCGGCATCATGGCGCCCCTGGTGCTCGGCGGCATCGTGGAGGACGCCTCCAGCAAGGCCGCCGGATACACCACCGGCTTCACCCTGGTCGGTGTGGTGCTGGTGATCGGGGGAGTGGTCGGCATGCTGCTGATCAATCCCGAGCGCGACGCCGTGAAACTGGCCGCCATCGCCGCCGAGAAGTGACCGGCGAGGTGACTGTGCCGACTCCTCTCCATGAGTTAACGCACATTCACTTGATGGCTGTTGCCTCCTAGTCTGGCCGTGTTGTGCGGAGGCATCAGCCATCAGCGTTCATTCCCTCAGGAGTCGGAGCATCATGCGTGACGCAGTCATCGTCGAGGCCGTCAGGACCCCGGTCGGCAAGCGCGCCGGAGCGCTCTCCGGGATCCATCCCGTGGATCTGTCGGCCCATGTCCTGACGGCGCTGGCCCGGCGGACCGGTCTCGACCCCGCGACCGTGGACGACGTGGTCTGGGGCTGTGTCACCCAGATCGGCGAACAGGCGTCCAACATCGGCCGATCCGCAGTGCTGGCGGCGGGCTGGCCGGAGGAGGTGCCGGGGGTGACCGTGGACCGTGCCTGCGGCTCCTCGCAGCAGGCCGTGCACTTCGCCGCCGGGCTGGTGATCGCCGGTCAGTACGACATCGTGGTCGCGGGCGGTGTGGAGTCGATGAGCCGGGTCCGGATCGGTGCCGCCCGCGACGCGGTGGAGCACGGCCGGCCCTTCGGCCCCAAGGTGCGCCGGCGGTACGGCGTCGAGGAGTTCAGCCAGGGCCGGGGCGCCGAGCTGATCGCCGAGCGGTACGGCTTCGGCCGTACCGAACTCGACGAACTGGCCCTGGCGTCGCACGAGAAGGCCGCGGCCGCGACCGCCGGCGGACGCTTCCGGGAGCAGATCGCGCCGGTCGCCGTGGCCACCGGGGACGGCGGCGAACGGGTGGTCACCGCCGACGAGGGCGTCAGGACCGGCTCCACCCCGGAGCAGCTCGCGGCGCTGCGTACACCGTTCAAGGAGGACGGGGTGATCAGCGCCGCCAACTCGTCGCAGATCTCGGACGGCGCGGCGGCGCTGCTGATCACCACGAGTGAGCTCGCGGCCCGGTACGGCTGGCGGCCGCTCGCCCGGGTGCATACCGCCGTACTCGCCGGTGGCGACCCCGTGACGATGGCGCTCGCGCCGATCCCGGCGACCGCCAGGGCGCTGAAGAGAGCGGGCCTGGCGATCGACGACATCGGCGCCTACGAGATCAATGAGGCGTTCGCGCCCGTACCGGCGGCCTGGCTGCGGGAGACCGGCGCGGACCCCGCCCGGCTCAACCCCAACGGCGGGGCGATGGCGCTCGGCCATCCGCTCGGGGCCTCGGGCGCGCGGCTGATGACGACCCTGGTCCACCATATGCGCGACCACGGCATCCGCTACGGGCTCCAGGCCATGTGCGAGGCGGGCGGGCTGGCCAACGCGACCGTACTGGAACGCCTCTGACACCGGCCCGGCACGGCCCGAGGGGGGGGGCCCCCCCGGGGGGGCCCCCCCCCCCCCCCGGGGGGGGGCGGCCGGGGGGACACCCCCCAGGGCGAGTGGGGTGGGTGGGTGATACCCACGGCGGTGGGGCCCGAGGTAAGGGAGAGCCGCGGGAACG
>NZ_JBHYZV010000072.1:33413-37839 GCF_042753905.1 Streptomyces sp. NPDC059248
TGTGGGTGGTGTTTTTTTTTTCCACGCCCCGGCCCCGGCGCGGGGCGGGGGGGGGCCCCCCCCGGGGCGCCCCCCCCCTCGGAAGTGTCCGTCCCGACGTGGGTCACAGCCCCATGTCCTTGGCGATGATGGTCTTCATCACCTCGGAGGTGCCGCCGTAGATCCGGGAGACCCGGGTATCCGCGTAGAGCCGGGCGATCGGGTACTCGGTCAGATACCCGTACGCGCCGTGCAACTGGAGGCAGGCGTCCACGACCCGGCCCGCGACCTCCGTACAGAAGAGCTTGATGTGCGCGGCCTCGGCGGCGGTCAGCTCGCCGGCGTCGTCCAGTTCCACCCCGCGGTCGGCGACGGCCTCGGCCGCCCGGAACTCGGCCTCGCACCCGGCCAGGACGAACCGGGTGTTCTGGCCCGCGGCCGAAGGGTCCCCGGCGTCCCGCCGCGCGATGACGAAATCCCGGGTGAACCGGATGGCGGCCCGGGCCTGGGCGACCCCGGCCACTCCGATCGACAGCCGTTCGCGCGGCAGGTTCCCCGACAGCAGACCGAAGGCCGCGCCCTCGTCGCCCAGCCGGTTCACCACCGGCACTCGGACATCGGTGAAGGAGAGTTCGGCGGTGTCCATGCTGTGCCGGCCGATCTTCGCCAGCTTCCGTCCGAGGGCGAACCCGGCGGAACCGGACTCCACGCACAGGATCGAAAGACCGGCCCGGCGGTCGGCGGGGTCGTACGGGGAGGTACGGCAGACCACCAGCACCAGATCGGCGACCGCGCCGCCGGTGATGAAGGTCTTGGCACCGTTGAGGACGTAGTGGCCGCCGTCCGCCGACAGCCGGGCCGTGGTCCTGATGCCCGCGAGATCGGATCCGGTGCCCGGCTCGGTCATCGCGATGGCGAGCAGGATGTCACCGGAGGCGCAGCCGGGCAGCCAGCGGGCCTTCTGCCCGCCGTTCGCGATCCGCAGCAGATACGGGAGCACCACACCGGTGTTGACATGGTGGTGCCCGAGGGACGCGCCGGCCAGGGCCACCTCCTCGTGGACGATCGCCTGGTACTTGTAGCTGGTCGGCCCGAGGCCGCCGTACTCCTCGGGGATGTCGAAGCCGAGCGCGCCGATCCCGGCCAGGCCCGTGAAGACGGAGCGGGGGACCTGTCCCGCCGCCTCCCAGTCGTGGATGCGGGGTGCCGCTTCGGTGGCGATGAACTCCCTGATCACCCGGCGGAACGCCTCGTGTTCGGGGGCGTAGAGGGTACGTCTCACCGGCTGTCCTCCCGGTCCGCGCCGGGGTCAGACACGGGCGCCGTCGACGACCAGGCACTGGCCGGAGACGTAGTCGGTCTCCGGGAGGCAGAGGACGTAGACGGCGCCCGCGGCCTCGTCGGGGGTGCCGGGGCGGCCCAGGGGGATGACCTTCGAGGCCATCGCCGCCTTCTCCGGGTTGAGGCCGACCTTGATCTCCCGGCCGTCGATGGTCAGGGTGGCGTTGTCGGCGGCGGTGACCTCGGTCATCCGGGTGAGGACGAAGCCGAAGGCGACCGCGTTGACATTGACCTTGTAGCGGCCCCACTCCTTGGCCAGGGTCTTGGTCAGACCGATGATCCCGGCCTTGGCCGCCGCGTAGTTGACCTGCCCCAGGTTGCCGTAGTAGCCGCTGGTGGAGGAGATG
Source organism: Streptomyces sp. NPDC059248 (assembly GCF_042753905.1). Taxonomy (NCBI): domain Bacteria; kingdom Bacillati; phylum Actinomycetota; class Actinomycetes; order Kitasatosporales; family Streptomycetaceae; genus Streptomyces; species Streptomyces sp. NPDC059248. Next base: position 35,081 of record NZ_JBHYZV010000072.1, read on the forward strand.
TTGACGACCTTGCGGTGGTAGTCCACCGGATGGGCCCTGAAGTACGGCTGGGCCGCGCGCAGGATCTTGAACGTCGCGGTCAGATGGACGTCCAGCACGGTGTGCCACTGCTCGTCGGTCATCTTCTGGATGACGGTGTCCCAGGTGTAACCGGCGTTGTTGACGACGATGTCGAGGCCGCCGAAGGTGTCGACCGCGGTCTGTACGAAGCGCTCGGCGAAGCCCTCATCGGTCACCGAGCCGACGCACGCAACCGCCGCCCCGCCCGCCTTCTCGATCTCCGTGACCGTCTCCGCGGCGGGCCCGGCGTCGAGGTCGTTGACGACGACCCGGGCGCCCTCGGCGGCCAGCTTGAGGGCGACCGCCCGTCCGATACCCCGCCCCGAGCCGGAGACGATCGCGACCCTGCCGTCCATGGTTCCCATACCGAACTGATTCCTTCCGATCGTCAAGGCATCTTGACTTTGGTTATGTGCGATTCACTTTTTAGGTGAACATCCCTAGTGTCAAGGTGGTCAGGCGGATAGTTTGTGTGAGGAAAGATTCGCCATTAGCCGTCGATCGGCAAGGAGATCCCATGCGTGACGCAGTCATCGTCGATGCGGTGCGAACCGCGGTCGGCAAGCGGAACGGGTCGCTCGCGCAGCAGCACTCGGCCTCCCTCTCGGCCCAGGTCCTGAACGCGCTGGTCCACAGGACCGGACTCGACCCGGCCCTCGTCGACGACGTCATCTGGGGCTGCGCGGGAGCCGTGGGCATGCAGACCGGGTGCGTCGGCCGGGCGGCGGTCCTCGCGGCGGGCTGGCCCGAGTCGGTGCCGGCGGTGACGGTGGACCGCCAGTGCGGCTCGTCGCAGCAGTCCGTGCACCAGGCCGCGGCCGGGGTGATCTCGGGCCAGTACGACGTGGCGGTGGCCGGCGGTGTGGAGATCATGAGCCGGATCCCGCTCGGCACCACCCGGCTCGACGGCAGCTTCGGCGAGCCGTTCGGCCCGGACGTCTGGGCGCGCTACGGCGGTGTCCGCTTCCACCAGGGCCGCGGGGCCCAGCTCATCGCCGACGAGTACGGCATCACCCGCGCCGAGATGGACCAGCACGGTCTGGACTCGCACACCCGCGCCGCGCGCGCGATCGACGAGGGCCGCTTCACCGGCCAGATCGCCCCGGTCACCGTCGCCGGTCCTGACGGCGGTGAGCGGGTCTTCGACACCGACGAGGGCGTCCGCCGGGGCTCCACCATCGAGGCCCTGGCCGCCCTGAAGCCCGCCTTCGGCGAGGGCGGCTCGATCACCGCGGGCAACGCCTCCCAGGTCTCCGACGGCACCGCCGCCCTGCTGATCACGACCGGTGAGTACGCCCGGGCCCGGGGCTGGCGGCCGATGGCCCGGATCCACACCGCCGTACTCGCCGGAACCGACCCCGTGACCATGCTGAAGGGCCCGATACCCGCCACGGCCAAGGCCCTGAAGAAGGCGGGCCTGGCGATCGACGACATCGGCGCCTTCGAGATCAACGAGGCGTTCGCCTCGGTCACCCTGGCCTGGCTGCGGGAGACCGGCGCCGACTACACCAGGATGAACCCGCTCGGCGGGGCGATGGCGATCGGCCATCCGATCGGCGGCTCCGGCGCACGGCTGATGACGACCCTGGTCCACCACATGCGCGACAACGGCATCCGCTACGGCCTCCAGTCGATGTGCGAGGGCGGCGGCATGGCCAACGCCACCGTCCTCGAACTCCTCTGACCCGCCGATGGACACCGCACCGCGGCACGCGACCGCGATCCGGACCCCCGCCCTCGCCCCCACCCCCGGCCACGCCGGCGACGGGGACGGCACCGGCGGGCGGCGGCCCGCCGGTCATCTGCTCGACTTCCTCAGCCTGGAGCGGCTGGACCGCGATCTGTTCCGGGGCTGGTGCCACGCGGGTCTGCCACGGCGGGCCTTCGGCGGCCAGGTCGCGGCCCAGGCGCTGACCGCCGCGGGCGGCACCGTCCCCGACGGGCGGCGCGTGCACTCCCTGCACGGCTACTTCCTGCGCGGCGGGAACCCCGCACTGCCCATCGTGTACGAGGTGGAGCGGCCCAGGGACGGCCGCAGCTACACGTCCCGGCGGGTGGCCGCCGTCCAGGGCGGGGAGGTGATCTTCACCCTCTCCGCCTCGTTCAAGCTCGCCGAGGAGACACCCGAACGGCAGCTCACCGTACCGCCGACGACTCCGCCCGATGAGCTGCCGAGCGCCTTCCGCAACTGGGCCGAGCGGGATCCCGAGGGGTTCGAACGGTTCGAGATCGGCCGGGTCCTCGACGTCCGGGTCGCCCCGGTGACCTGGACGGAGCACCAAGGGGGCACCGAACAGCGGCTCTGGATCCGCTCCGCCGAGCGGCTCCCCGACGATCCCCTGGTCCATATGTGCGCCCTCACCTACGCGTCGGACCTGATGCTGGCGCCCGTCGCGGCGCTCGACGTCGAGATCCCGGGACCACTGCGCACGGGCCCGGGCAGCTACCAGTCCTATCTGGCCTCCCTCGACCACGCCGTCTGGTTCCACCGGCCCTTCCGCGCCGACAGGTGGCTGCTGGTCGTCCAGCGGGGTCCGACGGCGGGCGACGGCCGGGGACTGGTCCACGGCGAGTTCTGGGACCGGGACGGCGGCCTCGTGGCGTCGGTGGTCCAGGAGACGGTGCTGCGACCCGGCAGACGCTCCTGACGACCCGCCCCGGTGGCGGGGCGTACACGAGAAGGCGGGGCACTTTCCGTG
>NZ_JBHYZV010000073.1:0-37383 GCF_042753905.1 Streptomyces sp. NPDC059248
ACACCGGACAGGACTACGTGGAAATATACCCCACCAAAGCAAATAAGGCCGCAAGACGACGGCCCCCCGAGGGGGCGCGGACCCGAATGGGGGCCCGGCCCCCTCGCATGTCGTACCCGGCTGTGTTCACGGCCCCGGGCGGGTCACGGGTGCTCGACGCCGTCCTCCAGCCGCTGGCCCCTCAGCAGGAACCAGGCGGCGACGGCCGTCACCAACAGCACCGCCGAACCGACCGTGCCCGCCAGATGGAAACCGTCGGTGAACGCGGCCCGCGCGGACTCCAGCAGCGCGGCGCCCTGTTCCTGGGGCAGCGCCGCCGAGGTCTCCGCCGCGGCGCCGAGGGAGTCCCTGGCGCCCTCGGCCGCCTCCTCGGACACCCCCGCCGGAAGGGTGAAACCGCGGTACACGCCGGTGAGGATCGAACCCAGTACGGCGATACCGAGCGCCGCGCCCAGCTCGTACGCGGTCTCCGACACCGCGGACGCCGCACCCGCCTGCTCCTTGGGCACGCTGGACAGGATCACATCCGCGGTCACGGCGAACGCGAGGCCCGCGCCGAAACCACCGACGAACAGGGCCACACCGATCGCGGGTACCCCGGTCTGCGCCGTCAGGACCGTACAGCCCGCCAGAGCCGCGCCGACCGCCGCCAGACCACTCGCGACGGTCCCCCGGACCGAGAACCGCCGGGCCACGAACCCCGCCAGCAGACCGGCGGCCACCGCGCCCACCGCCGCCGGCAGTTCGATCAGCCCCGCCTCCAGCGGCGACCGGCCCTGGACGAGCTGAAGGAACTGAGAGAGGAAGAAGACCAGCCCGGAGAGGCCGAGAATGGTCAGCAGATCCGCCAGTACGGCACCGGAGAAACCCCGGTTGCGGAAGAGCCGGACATCCAGCAGCGGCGACGGCAGGATCAGCTGCCGGCGGACGAACCACACCAGGGCCGTGGCACCGGCGGTTCCCGCCAGCAGGGCGCCCGCGCCGAAGCCGTGGACGGCCAGCTCCTTGATCGCGTAGACCACGGAGACCATACCCACCAGGGACAGGACGACGCTGATCGGGTCCCAGGGGCCCGGGTTCGGATTCCGCGACTCCGGCAGCAGCTTGATACCGACGACGACCAGCAGAGCCATCACCGGGAGGTTGATCATAAAGACCGAGCCCCACCAGAACTTCTCCAGCAGCGCGCCGCCGACCACCGGGCCGAGCGCGGCACCCGCCGACGCGGCGGCACTCCAGATACCGACCGCGAGGCTCCGCTCCCGGGGATCGTGGAAGAGATTCCGGATCAGGGCGAGCGTCGAGGGCATCAGGGTCGCGCCGGCCACACCGAGCAGGGCCCGCGCGAGGATCATCATCTCCGGGCTGGAGGCATAGGCGTTGAGCACGGAGACCGCGCCGAACGCCACCGCACCCGTGAGCAGCAGCTTCTTCCGGCCGATCCGGTCGCCGAGACTGCCCATGGTGATCAGCAGACCGGCGATCACAAAGGAATAGACGTCGCCGATCCACAACAACTGCGTACCGCTGGGCCGCAGATCCTCACTCAGGTAAGGTGTGGCCAGCCCCAGTACGGTGGCGTCGACCGCGACCAGCAGGACGGCCAGCACCAGGACCGCGAGGGCAAGCCAGCGGCCCGGTGCCTTACCGGTCTCCTCATCCGCCTTGGTCAACTGGGCGGTACCGGTCATTTCTCCACGCTCCGTCGTACGACACCGCCGAGCAGCAGCTCGGCGATCATGAATGAATAGTCCTTGGCGGCGATCCGGCCGCCCTGGACCGCCCAGGCACCCGAGCTGATCAGCCCGAAGAGCGCCTCGGTGATCCAGACGGCGGTCACATCGATCCGGAAGGCGCCCTCGTCCTGGCCCCGCTGGATCAGGGACAGGATGCGGCGCTCCGAGCGGTCCCAGCCCTCGTGCATGACCTCGCCCTCGAAGAGCTGGTTCTCCGTGATCAGGAACGCCAGCAGCGGGGCGCATCGCTCGGATTCGTCGATCAGACGACGCAGGGCATCGGCCGCGCCGCCCTCGTCCAGCCGCGCGGCCGCGAGGGCGATCTCCAGCTCATGGAGCCCGTAGTCCTCCAACGCCCGCACCAGGGCGTCCCGCCCGGCGAAGTGCCGGTGCAGGGTGGCCCGCCCGATACCGGCGGCCCGCGCGACCTCGTCCATGGTCGCGCTCCCCTTCCGGGAGAGAAGGGCGGCGGCAGCGCGCAGGACCTGCTCACGATCGACAGTCATAGGACAAGCATAGCCAAGATGAGACACGAATGTCTCATCTGATAAATCAATGCCCCACTTCGGGGCTGACGGAAGGATGTGTCGATGAGGCCACTGTTGCTGATCGATGTCGATGGCCCCCTCAATCCGTACGGGGGTAAGCCGGAGCGCCGCCCGGAGGGGTATACGACTCATCGGATGCGGCCGGAGGGCTGGCCAGGTACCAAGCCGCTACGGGTCTGGCTCAGTCCGGATCACGGCCGGGAGCTGCTGGCGCTGGCGGAGTTCTTCGATCTGGTGTGGGCGACGACGTGGCAGGGGGAGGCGAATCGCTGGATATCACCGCCGCTGGGGCTGCCGGAGTTGCCGTTCATCGACTGGCCGGTGATGCATGGGGCGGCGCCGCGTGGCACGTTCTGGAAGACGCAGTACATTCTCGATTTCGCGGCGGGCCGGCCGTTCGCCTGGGTGGACGACGACATCACGGAGCTGGACCGGGAGTTTGTGGCCCAACGACACCTGGCCGCCGCCCTACTGCTTCATATCGATCATCGGATCGGGCTGACCCGACCTGATTTCGATGCTTTGAAGCAGTGGGCGACGGCCCTGTAGTCGCTGTGTCCGGGAGGTCGCTGTGTCCGTGTCGGTTGCCGTGCCCGGCCGGTCGCCGTATCGGCGTCGCCGCCTCGTCGTCGCCGGAGGGGGGCGCTACCGCTTTGCGGTGGCCCAGGTGTGCTGGGTCGCCAGATCGGCCTTGACCTCGGTGAGCTGGACGGCCACGGCGGAGGGCGCGGTCCCGCCCCGGCCGTTACGGGAGGCGAGGGCGCCGGGGACGTGGAGCACGCTCCGGACGTCCGGCGTCAGATACTCGGAGATCTTGGCGAACTGGTCATCGGTGAGCTGGTCCAGCTCGATGCCCAGCGTCTCGCACTCCTTGACGCACTCCCCCGCCACCTCATGGGCGACCCGGAACGGTACACCTTGGCGGACCAGCCATTCGGCGATATCGGTGGCCAGGGAGAACCCGGCGGGCGCCAACTCCTCCATCCGTTCCCGGTGGATGGTGAGGGTGGCCATCATTCCGGTGAAGGCGGGGAGGAGTACTTCCAGCGTGTCGCAGGAGTCGAAGACGGGCTCCTTGTCCTCCTGCAGATCGCGGTTGTAGGCGAGGGGCAGCGCCTTGAGGGTGGCCATCAGCCCGGTGAGATTGCCGATGAGCCGGCCGGACTTGCCGCGCGCCAGCTCGGCGATGTCCGGGTTCTTCTTCTGCGGCATGATCGAGGAGCCGGTGGAGAAGGCGTCATGGAGGGTGACGAAGGAGAACTCCTTCGTGTTCCAGATGATGATCTCTTCCGCGATCCTGGAGAGATTGATCCCGATCATCGCCGTGATGAAGGCGAATTCGGCGACGAAGTCCCGGGACGCGGTGCCGTCGATGGAGTTCCCGGAGGAGCCCCGTTCGAAGCCGAGGTCGGCGGCGACGGCCTCCGGGTCGAGCCCGAGGGAGGAGCCCGCCAGCGCGCCGGAGCCGTAGGGCGAGACCGCGGTGCGCTCGTCCCACTGCCGGAGCCGCTCGGCGTCGCGGGAGAACGACTGCACATGGGCGAGCAGATGGTGGGCGAAGAGCACCGGCTGGGCGTGCTGGAGATGGGTGCGGCCCGGCATGGCGACGTCCGGGTGGGCCTCGGCGAGGCCGATCAGCGCGTCTTGGAGGTCGGCGAGCAGTCCGCCGATGATCCGGGCGTGGTCCCGGAGGTACATCCGGAAGAGGGTGGCCACCTGGTCGTTACGGGAACGGCCGGCCCGCAGCTTGCCGCCCAGGTCGGGGCCGAGGTGCTCCAGCAGGCCCCGCTCCAGTGCCGTATGGACGTCCTCGTCGGCGACGGTCCCGGTGAAGCTGCCGTCGGCGACATCCGCTTCCAGCCGGTCGAGTCCGGCGATCATCCGGGTCAGCTCGTCCTGGGTGAGCAGGCCGGCCTGGTGGAGCACACGGGCGTGGGCGCGGGATCCGGCGATGTCGTACGGCGCGAGCCGCCAGTCGAAGTGGACCGAGGCGGAGAGCTTGGCCAGCGCTTCGGCCGGACCGTCGGCGAACCGGCCGCCCCAGAGCCGGACGTCACCGTTGTTGCTGCTCACAGCTGTTACTCCTTGCCGGATGGCGGGCCTCTCACCCGTTGGTCGTGGTGGCGGGCCGGGCGGTACGGTGCGGGCCGACGGCCCCGGAGGGCCGTCGGTTTCTCCGGTCAGGCGTTCAGATCACGCCGCGCGGCGATCTTCGCCGAGAGGCCGAAGATCTCGATAAAGCCCTGGGCCTTCGACTGGTCGAAGGTGTCACCGGAGTCATAGGTGGCGAGGTTGTAGTCGTAGAGCGACTCCTCGGACTTCCGGCCGGTGACAACGGCCCGACCGCCGTGGAGGGTCATCCGGATGTCACCGGTGACATGCTCGTTGGCCTCGTTGATGAAGCCGTCCAGGGCGCGCTTCAGCGGGGAGAACCAGAGACCGTCGTAGACCATCTCGCCCCAGCGCTGCTCGACCTGCCGCTTGTAGCGGGCCAGCTCGCGCTCGACGGTGACGTTCTCCAGCTCCTGGTGGGCGGTGATCAGGGCGATGGCGCCCGGGGCCTCGTAGACCTCCCGGGACTTGATGCCGACCAGCCGGTCTTCGACCATGTCGATCCGGCCGATGCCCTGGGCCCCGGCCCGCTCATTGAGCTGCTGGATGGCCTGGAGCACCGTGACCGGCTTGCCGTCGATGGCGACCGGGACGCCCTGCTTGAAGGAGATGACGACCTCGTCGGCCTCGCGGGGCTCCGCGGGGTTGGAGGTGTACTCGTAGATGTCCTCGATCGGCGCGTTCCAGATGTCCTCCAGGAAGCCGGTCTCGACGGCCCGTCCGAAGACGTTCTGGTCGATGGAGTACGGCGACTTCTTGGTGGTGGCGATCGGGAGCTGCTTCTCCTCGCAGAACGCGATCGCCTTGTCACGGGTCATGGCGTAGTCCCGGACGGGCGCGATGCACTTCAGGTCGGGACCGAGCGCCGTGATCCCGGCCTCGAACCGCACCTGGTCGTTGCCCTTGCCGGTGCAGCCATGGGCGACGACGCCCGCGTTGTGCTTCCGGGCGGCGGCGACCAGGTGCTTGACGATGGTCGGCCGCGAGAGCGCGGAGACCAGCGGATAGCGGTCCATGTAGAGGGCGTTGGCCTTGATCGCCGGAAGGCAGTACTCGTCGGCGAACTCGTCCCGCGCGTCGGCGACCTCGGCCTCGACGGCGCCGCAGGCCAGCGCGCGCTTGCGGATGACGTCCAGGTCCTCGCCGCCCTGGCCGACGTCCACGGCGACGGCGATGACCTCCGCGCCCGTCTCCTCGGCGATCCAGCCGATGGCGACGGAGGTGTCCAGACCGCCTGAGTAGGCGAGTACGACGCGCTCGGTCACGGGGTTCTCCTTACGATGCATTCGGTGATGGCATAAGTATGCATGACCCTGCATGGTTCGTCAATGCCCTCGAATGGGTGACCCCGCGCCGGACGGAGCAGCAGCGGAAGCGGGGGCGGAGGGGGCTGCGTACGGTCGGGAGACATGCGCCGTCGTCTCCTTCCGCTCGCCGCCCTGCTGCTGTTCACCGCCGTCCCGGTGGCGGTCGCGCCGCCGCCCGGCGCCGTCGCCGCACCGTTCACGGCATCGGGTTCCGGTCCGGTGGCCGAGCCGGATGCGGAGGTTCCGCTGCCGGAGCTGATGGCGGATACCGGCGGGGGGTCCCAGCTGATCACCGCCGTGGCACCGGAGGCGGGGGCCACCGCCGGACGGGTGATGTGGTGGGAGCGGGACGAGGGGGGCCGCTGGGCCGAGGCGGGTGCGGCGCCCGCCAGGTTCGGGGCGAACGGTCTGGCGGCGGGCGGGGAACGGGTCCAGGGCACCTCGACCACCCCGGCGGGGCTCTACGACCTGCCGTACGCGTTCGGTATCGCGCCGGCGCCGGAGGGGACGGCGGTGGCGTTCCGCCCGGTGACGGAGCGGTCCTGGTGGTGCCAGGACAATGACTCCGCCTCGTACAACCGCTGGGTGGAGGGGTTGCCGGCGGACTGCCGGGCGGCGGAGGCGGAGCATCTGGTGGAGTTCGGTACGCAGTACGCCCATGCGCTGGTCGTGGGGTTCAACTACGACCGTCCGGTACGCGGCCGGGGCGCGGGGATCTTCCTCCATGTGAACGGGGCGGGGCCGACCTCGGGCTGTGTCTCCGTACCGGCGGACGCCATGGCCCGGATCCTGGCCTGGGTGGATCCGGAACGCCGGCCGCATATCGCGATCGGAACGGAGTCGGGGCCCCTGGCCGTCGGACGCCGGTGAGCGTCGGACGTCCGGGGGCCCCGGTGGCGCCGTGGTGCCGCGGTGCGGTCAGCGCTCCCGCTGGGCGAGCCTCAGCAGGTGGTCGGCGAGTGCCTGGCCGCCGACGGGGTCGCGGCTGATCAGCATCAGGGTGTCGTCTCCGGCGATGGTGCCGAGGACGTCGTGGAGTTCGGCCTGGTCGATGGCGGAGGCGAGGAACTGGGCCGCTCCCGGTGGGGTACGGAGGACCACCAGGTTGGCCGATGCCTCGGCGGAGATCAGCAGCTCGGCGGAGAGCCGGCGCATCCGCTCCTCCTTGGCGGACTCCCCCAGGGGTGCCTGGGGGGTCCGGAAGCCGCCTTCACTGGGCACCGCGTAGATCAGCTCACCGCCGGTGTTGCGGATTTTCACGGCGCCCAGTTCGTCGAGGTCCCGGGAGAGGGTGGCCTGGGTGACGCTGAGCCCGTTGTCCCCGAGCAGCTTGGCGAGCTGGCTCTGGGAGCGCACGGGCTGACGGTTGAGGATGTCCACGATCCGCCGGTGGCGGGCCATCCGGGTCTGCGGCACGGCGGGCCCGGTGTCGCCCAGCTGTCCGGCCATGGTGGCCGCCTGGGCGTCGCGTGCCTCTTGTGCCGCTCTGTCTCGCGCCTCGGTCATCGCGTCTTCATTCCCCGTTCGGTGCTTGGGCCTCGTCCAGCACGCCGGGCAGGGCCCGGAGGAACGCGTCCACCGCCTCCTCGCCGATGGTCAGGGGCGGCATCAGCCGTACGACATCGGGGGCGGGGACGTTGATCAGGAACCCGGCGCGCTGAGCCGCCTTCTGCACCTGGGGCGCGAGGGGCTCGTTGAGCACGATACCCAGCAGCAGGCCGGCACCGCGGACATGGGAGACGAGTGGGTGGTTCAGCGATTCGACGGTGTCGCGGATCTTCTCGCCGAATCGCTTGACCTCGTCGAGCAGTCCGTCGGCCGCGATGGTGTCGAGGACGGCGAGTCCGGCGGCGCAGGCCACGGGGTTGCCGCCGAAGGTGGTGCCGTGCTGTCCGGGCTTGAGCAGGTCGGTGGCCGGGCCGAAGACGAGGGTCGCGCCGAGGGGCAGTCCGCCGCCGAGGGCCTTGGCGAGGGTCACCACATCGGCTTCGACGCCTTCGGCCTGGGCGGCGAACCAGTGGCCGGTCCGGCCGATTCCGGTCTGGACCTCGTCGAGGACGAGGAGGGTGCCGGTGGCGCGGGTGATCTCCCGGGCGGCGGTGAGGTAGCCCTTGGGCGGGGTGACCACACCGTTCTCGCCCTGGATGGGCTCGATGATCACCAGGGCGGTCTCTTCGGTGACGGCGGCCCGGAGGGCGTCGGTGTCGCCGTAGGGGACATGGGTGACATCACCGGGGAGGGGCCGGAAGGGGTCCTGCTTGGCGGGCTGGCCGGTGAGGGCGAGCGCGCCCATGGTGCGGCCGTGGAAGCCGCCGACGGTGGCCACCATGTGGTGGCGGCCGGTCAGCCGGCCGATTTTGAAGGCGGCCTCGTTGGCTTCGGCGCCGGAGTTGCAGAAGAAGACCCGGCCGGGGCGGCCGACGAGCTGGAGCAGCCGTTCGGCGAGGGCGACGGGGGGTTCGGCGATGTAGAGGTTGGAGATATGGCCGAGGGCGGAGATCTGGCGGGTGACGGCTTCCACGACGGCGGGGTGGGCGTGGCCGAGGGCGTTGACCGCGATGCCGCCGACGAAGTCGGTGTAGGCGGTGCCGTCGGCGTCGTGGACGGTGGCGCCCCGGCCGTGGGTGAGGGCGAGGCCGGGGGTGCCGTAGTTGTCGGCCATGACGTCCTGCCAGCGCTGGACGTGCTGTTCGTTGGTGGTCATGCGCCGTGTTCCCCCTTGTGGTCGGATGGGTGGCCCGGCCGTGTCCGTCCGTCGGGTACGACCATGGTGCCGATGCCCTCGTCGGTGAAGATCTCCAGCAGGATGGAGTGCGGGACGCGGCCGTCGATGACGCGTGCGGTCTCCACACCGTTGCGTACGGCGTGGAGGCAGCCCTCCATTTTGGGGACCATGCCGCTGGAGAGGTCGGGGAGCAGTTTCTCCAGCTCGGTGGCGGTGAGTCTGCTGATCACTTCGTCGCTGTGGGGCCAGTCCTCGTAGAGCCCTTCGACGTCGGTGAGGACCATCAGGGTCTCCGCGCCAAGCGCCGCAGCGAGTGCCGCAGCCGCCGTATCAGCATTGACGTTGTAGACATGTCCGTCGTCCTCCGCGCGGGCGATCGACGAGACGACGGGGATCCGGCCGTTCTCCAGGAGGGCTTCGACGACTCCTGTGTCGATCGCGCTGATCTCGCCGACCCTGCCGATGTCGACCAGTTCTCCGTCGATCGTCGGGCGGTGTCGGGTGGCGGTGATGGTGTGGGCGTCCTCGCCGGTGATGCCGACGGCGAGGGGCCCGTGTTCGTTGAGCAGTCCGACGAGTTCCCGTTGCACCTGGCCCGCGAGGACCATCCGGACGACGTCCATGGCCTCGGGGCTGGTGACGCGCAGTCCGGCTTTGAACTCGCTCTCGAGGCCGTGTTTGTCGAGCTGGGCGCTGATCTGGGGGCCGCCGCCGTGGACGACGACGGGCTTGAGTCCGGCGTGGTGGAGGAAGACCACGTCCTGGGCGAATGCGGCTTTGAGGTCTTCGTCGACCATGGCGTTGCCGCCGAATTTGATGACGACTGTCTTCCCGTTGTGCCGGGTCAGCCAGGGCAGCGCCTCGATGAGGATCCGGGCCTTGGGGAGCGCGGTGTGCTTCCGGGTGCTCATGAGCTGTAGGCGCTGTTCTCGTGGACGTAATCGGCGGTGAGGTCGTTGGTCCAGATCACGGCCGTCTCGGATCCGGCGGAGAGGTCGGCGGTGATGCCGACTTCGCGGAAGCGCATGTCGACCAGCTCGCGGTCCTCTCCGAAGGAGCCGTTCTTGCATACCCAGATGCCGTTGATGGCGACGTTGAGCTGGTCGGCGTCGAAGGTCGCGCCGGTGGTGCCGATGGCGGAGAGCACCCGGCCCCAGTTGGGGTCCTCGCCGTGGATGGCGCACTTGAGGAGGTTGTTACGGGCGATGGAGCGGCCGACCTCGACGGCGTCGGCTTCGGTGGCGGCGCCGACGACCTCGATACGGATGTCCTTGGAGGCGCCTTCGGCGTCACCGATGAGCTGACGGGCGAGGTCGTCGCAGACGGCGCGGACTCCGGCGGTGAACTCGTCCCCGCCCGGGGTGGTGCCCGAGGCGCCGGAGGCGAGCAGCAGCACCGTGTCGTTGGTGGACATACAGCCGTCGGAGTCGACCCGGTCGAAGGTGGTCCGGGTGGCGTCGCGGAGGGCGGCGTCGAGGGCGGCGGATTCCAGGTCGGCGTCGGTGGTGAGGACGACGAGCATGGTGGCGAGCCCGGGGGCGAGCATGCCCGCGCCCTTGGCCATACCGCCGACGGTCCAGCCGTCGCCCTGGTGGACGGCGGTCTTGTGGACGGTGTCGGTGGTCTTGATGGCGATGGCGGCCTTCTCACCGCCGTGTTCGGTGAGCTGGGCGGCGGCGGTGTCGATTCCGGCGAGCAGCTTGTCCATGGGCAGCAGGGTGCCGATGAGTCCGGTGGAGGCGACCGCGATCTCTCCGGCGCTGTGCCCGAGGGCCTCGGCGGCCTTCTCGGCGGTGGCGTGGGTGTCCTGGAAGCCCTTGGGGCCGGTGCAGGCGTTGGCCCCGCCGGAGTTGAGGACGACGGCGGTGACGGCTCCGCCCTTGAGGACCTGCTCGGACCAGAGGACGGGGGCGGCCTTGACCCGGTTGGCGGTGAAGACACCGGCGGCGGCGCGTCGGGGGCCGGTGTTGACGACGAGGGCCAGGTCGGGGTTGCCGTTCTGCTTGATTCCTGCCGCGATGCCCGCGGCGGTGAATCCTTGCGCTGCGGTGACGCTCACTGGGTCTCCTCTGTGGCGGCGGGGGCCGCTGACGTGTTCCTGGGTGCGGACGCGCTGTGCCTCATGGGGCGACTCCGACCGTGGACAGGCCGGTCGTCTCCGGCAGTCCGAGGGCGATGTTCATGCTCTGGACGGCGCCGCCCGCGGTGCCCTTGGTGAGGTTGTCCATGGCGCTGATGGCGATGACGCGCCGGGCCGCCTCGTCGTACGCGACCTGGATCTGCACGGCGTTGGATCCGTAGACGGAGGCCGTCGCGGGCCACTGCCCCTCGGGCAGGAGGTGGACGAACGGCTCGTCGGCGAGTGCCTTCGTGTATGCCGCGCGGACGTCGTCGGCGGTCGTGCCGTCGACCGCCCGGGCGGAGCAGGTGGCGAGGATGCCCCGGGCCATGGGGGCGAGGGTCGGGGTGAAAGAGACCGTGACGGGCGCCCCGGCGACCTGGCTCAGATTCTGGATCATCTCGGGGGTGTGCCGGTGTCCGCCGCCGACGCCGTACGGACTCATGGAGCCCATGACCTCGGATCCCAGCAGATGCGTCTTGGGCGCCTTGCCGGCGCCCGAGGTGCCGGACGCGGCGGTGATCACGGCCTCGGGCTCGACCAGTCCGGCCTCGTACGCCGGGAAGAGCGCGAGGGAGACGGCGGTCGGATAGCACCCGGGCACGGCGATCCGCCTGACCCCCGCCAGCGCCTGCCGGGCGCCGGGCAGCTCCGGGAGCCCGTAAGGCCAGGTCCCCGCGTGGGCGGAGCCGTAGAACCGCTCCCAGTCGGCGGCGGACCGCAGCCGGAAGTCGGCTCCCATGTCGATCACGAGCGTCTCGTCGCCGAGCCGCTCCGCGACGGCGGCGGACTGGCCGTGCGGCAGGGCGAGGAACACCACGTCGTGCCCCGCGAGCACGTCCCCGGTCGTTTCCTGGAGTATGCGTCCGGCCAGGGGCACGAGGTGCGGCTGCACCGTGCCCAGGGCCTGTCCGGCGTTCGAGTGCCCCGTGAGAGCGCCCAGCTCGATCCCGGGGTGCCCGAGCAGAAGACGGAGCAGTTCCCCGCCCGCATAGCCGCTCGCACCAGCCACTGCTACCCGTACCACCATCGAAAGCCCTCCTCGCCGATGGCATGACTATACGCAGGCTCGCACGTTTATGCAATCACTCGAACGGTGCATCCCTGCGACGTGCGACTCACGCCAGTACGCACTCTCGGATCGAACCCTCGTGAACCGGGATGAAAGCATCGCCGATGTGGCCCTGTGTCATCAATTCGTGTCAATGCGTGAGCACTTCGGCGTGGGGCGGGCGGAGGTGGGCAGAACCGGATCAGGGGACAGGTCGACTGCTTGTGCGGGAGGTACGCGGTGCTGAGTGGTGGTTTCGGTGGACTGAGGCGGTGGTGGCCGCTGCCGGGTGGGGGAGGCGGGTCCGGGCCGGGGCAGGGGGAGGTGGTGTTCACGGCCGATTTCGCCTCGACCGAGCAGTGGGTGGCGGGACGGTCGTGGGCGTATCCCGGTGGAGGGCCGGAGAATCCCGGGGACAACAAGCTCGATCATCTGGTGGAGGATCCCGCGTACAGCCGGGGCGGGGTGTTCCGGGCGACGCGCCGGGACGACGGGAAATGGGACGCGGGGCTGCTGACGACGGAGGGCAGCGCTCAGGGGTTCATGATGCGGGCCGGTGATGTGCTGGAGGCACGGGTACGGCTGCCCGTGGAGATGGGGGCCTGGCCCGCGATCTGGACCTGGCGGGACGGTGGTCAGGAGATCGACGCCTTTGAATACCACCCGGACAATCCGGATCTGCTGGAGCTGTCGAACCGGGTTCGCGGCGGGCACCGCTACTACCGTGATGCCGCGATCGAGCCCGGCGCCTGGGTGGAGCTGGCGGTGGAGACGGGGGCTCGCTCGGTGGTGTGGTGGGTCAACGGGCAGCGGGTGTACGCCGATCACCGGGGGGTGGGACGGCGCTGGCAGGCGTATCTCATCGTCAATCTGTCGGTCTGCGCCGGGCGTTATCACCCAGCCCCGGACCCGGGGGTGTCGGAGATGTCGTACGAGGTGGAGAGGCTGGTGGTCCGGCGGGCGGGGTAGGCGGCGCCTTCGGCCGGCGGGGCCGTGGGGCGAGGTGGGACGGCGGGCTTCCGGCCGGATGGCAAGGGGACGAGGGGGACGACCGCGAGGAGTTGGACGGCCGCGGCGGTCAGCAGGGCGCCGGGGAGGGAGAGGGTGACGAGCGGTCCGGCGGCGGCCGTGCCGAGGGCGAAGCCGGTGATCTTGAGGCTGGCCCCGGTGGTGAAGATCTGGGCGCGCAGACGTTCCGGTGCCTCGCGGTGGCGGATCGCAAAGAGGGCGGTGAGCTGGGGGCCCTCCCCCGCTCCCAGGAGCAGGGCACCGGCGACGGCCGTCAGGGGATGGGGCGCGGCCGACAGGACGAGGGCGGCGGCCAGGGCGATGGCGCTCGCGATCAGCACGGTCTCCGGGCGGGGTGGTACGCGGCGGCGGGCCAGAAGCGCGTTGGCGGCGAGCGCCGAGGCCGCGACGGCGGCGAGCAGCAGCATGCCGTGCGCCGGGTCGCCGAGCACCCGCTCGCCGAGGAGCGGGGCGCAGACCAGGAAGACGCCCTGCCCCGCGCAGGAGATCACGGAGGAGGCGGTGGGGCGGGCCAGGGCCCGGGTGCGGGCGATCACCCGGAACCCGGCGGCGAGATCGGCGCGTACGGAGGTCCTGGCCGCAGAGTCGGCTCCCGTAGCGGCGGGGAGGGCGGGTGGCAGCGTCAGGGCCGCGGGGAGGGCCAGGGCGATCAGGGCCGCGGCGACCACGACCGCCGCGTTCGCGCCCGCCTGGTGCGCGACGGTTCCGGCCAGGAGAGGGCCGAGCAGCCCGGCGGCGTTGAAGGTCATCGCGTCGACGGCGTTCGCGCGGGCGAGGCGGTCGGCCGGGACGGCCCGGGGCAGTTGGGAGGTCCAGCCGCCCGCGATCGCGGGGCCGAGGAGTCCGGCGAGCAGCGCGACGGCGACGGTCGGACCGATGGGCGCACGGCCCAGGCAGACCAGGATCACGAGCAGGGCCCCGGCATAGCCGAGGAGGGTCAGGGCGAGCAGGGTCCCGGGCCGGGCCGCCCGGTCCAGCAGCGCCCCGAGGAGCGGGCCGCCCGCCGCGGCGGCGACGGTGAGGGCCGCGAGGAGGGTGGTGGCCGTGACGGTCGACCCGGTGGCGGCGAGTCCGGCGAGGAGGAGGGCGGGGCCGGACAGCTCGTCGCCGGTCCGGGCGGCGGCGGCACCGGCCGCGTACCGCCGCAGGCCGTACCGGTTTCGGCCGTGTCGCCGCGGGCCGTACCGGCGTCGGCCGTGTGGCCGCGCATCGTCACGCTTCAGCATGCCGGGCACGTTACGTAGGTAACTCAAATATTCGCCAGATGCGTTACAGGCGGTACGGTTTCCCCATGACTCCCCAGGACGGCTACCGGCCCGGCGGCGGGCACGGTCCCCGGTCGGCGCAAGAGGTCGCGGCGGAGCGCGCGGACTGGTCGGTCCGGCACTCCGTGGCGGCGGTCGCCGCGCGTACGACGGCCCTGGTCAATGTGTTGTGCGGCCCGGACGACCCGGCGCCGGAAGAGGTGGCGGCCGTTCTGCGTGCCCATGGCGAGCGGGTGGCCGAGGCGTTGTCGGCGCGGGATGTGGCGGAGCTGCGCGAGGCCGCGCGGCACGTGCGGGAGGTCTTCGCCGCGGAGGACGCCGACGGTGCCGCGGCACGGGTGAACGCGCTGCTGCCCCTGAACGCGGGGGTCCTGCGGCTGACGTCGCACGGCGGGGCGTCGCCGTGGCATCCGCATCTCGACGGCGACGACGACGCTCCGTGGGGCGAGTGGCTGCTGGCCTCCTCCTGTCTGGCCCTGACCGTGCTGATCTGGGACCACCAGCGGGCGCCCGGCGGGGTCTGCGCGTCCCCGGTATGCGGCCGGGTCTTCCTGACCCGGGGCAGCGGTCCCGTACGCCGCTACTGCTCCCGGCGCTGCGCGACCCGTGAACGGGTGGCAGCGCACCGGCGCGCCAAACGCGACGAGGCGGCTGAAGGCGCCGGGCCTGCGGTGTGACCCCGCCGCGCCCCGCGGCGCTCGCGCCGGGGAACGCCGGGGTCGCCGGGGTCGCCACCGCGCCGGCGCCGACCGGGATCACCCACGCGGCCGGTGGTGGCGCGCGTCGGACCCAGGCGGCCGTCGGTGGCCCGCGGCGGAGCGCTGCCGTCCGGCCGCCGTGCGACGGCATGTCCCGCCGGGCGGTCGGGCGGATTCCGGGCGGGCCACAGGGCGTCGCGGCCGGCCCGGGCCCGGGGTCGGCAGGCCAGGCCCGGCCCGGCCCGGGGAGTCCGAGGAGTCAGGGGCGGATGTCGTCGTACGCGGCGCGCAGACGGCGGACGCCTTCCGTGAGGTCCGCCGCGTCCGCGACCGCCGCGAAGCTCAGGCGCAGATAGCCCGCCGGGGGTTCGGCGCAGAAGTACGGCCGTCCCGCGGTGACGGCGACCCCGGCGCGCAGCGCCGCGGAGTGCAGGGCGGTCTCGTCGGTGCCGTCCGGGAGGCGGAGCCACATGTGGTGGCCGCCGCGCGGGACGGCTGACGGGCCCAGCTCGGGCAGCGCGCCGGCGACGGCCGCCGCGAGGGTGTCGCGGCGCGACCGCAACTCCGCGGCGACGGTGCGCAGATGCCGGTGCCAGGCGGGTGAGCCGACCAGTTCGAGCGCGGCCTCCTGCAGTGGGCGGGCGACGAAGAAGCTGTCCACGACGTGGATGGCCCGGAGCCGTTCGAGTACGGGGCCGCGGGCCGCGAGCGCCCCGACGCGCAGGCTGGGGGAGCAGATCTTCGTCAGCGACCCGACGTGGACGACGACTCCGTCCGGGTCGTCGGCGACCAGTGGGCGCGGCGGCGGAGGCGCGTCGTCGTGGACGAGCCGGCGGGCGAAGTCGTCCTCGACCACGAACGCCCCGGCGGCTCTGGCGATCCTCAGCACCTCGGGCCGCCGGTCGGCGCCGAGTACCGCGCCGGTGGGGTTCTGGAAGAGGGGCTGGCAGACGAGGACCCGGGCGCCGGTGGCCTCGAAGGCCGCCGCGAGGAGTTCCGTACGGACGCCGTCGGTGTCGACGGGGACCGGTACGGGGCGCAGTCCGGCGGCCCGTGCGATGGCGAGGAGACCGGGGTAGGTCGGGGACTCGACGAGGACGGGCGCGCCGGGCGGGGCGAGGGCGCGCAGGGCCGTGGTGAGCGCCGACTGGCCGCCCGCGGTGATCAGGACATCGGCTGCGGTGACCGTGGGGCCGATACCGCGGGCGAACCATTCGCGCAGTTCGGGCAGGCCGTCGGTGGGCGGGCGGCCCCAGGCGCCGGGGCGGCGTCCGGCGCGGGCGAGGGCGGCGGACAGGGCGCGTTCCGGCTGGAGGACGGGGTGGAGATAGCCGCCGTTGAGTTCGACGACACCCGCCGGGGGCGCGGCGAGGGTGGCCAGGACGCCGGACGCGTCGACGGTACGCGGGACGGAGTCGGCCGTCGCGGCGGCGCTCAGGCTGACCTCCTGCCACGAGGTGTCCCCGGCGGGCGCGGTCGCGGGGCGGCGTTCGGCGCGGTAGGCCCCGGCTCCGGGGCGGGTGACGACCAGCCCTTCGGCGGTGAGCTGGGCGAGCGCGCGGGAGACCGTGACCGGAGAGACGCGATGGCGTTCGACCAGGGCCCGGCTCGACGGCAGCTTTCCACCAGGAGAGTAGCGGCTCAGCTCATCACGCAGTTTGGCGGCCAGATCGTCCACACTGCTACGCTCGTTCATGAGAGCACAGAATAGCGCTATCGCGATCTCACCGATAGCGGTCGGCCGACCGGCCGCTCCCCCGAAGGGCGGCGACCGCCGTGGCGCGGCCCGTACGGGTACGGCGCTCGCCGCGATGGGTGTCGTCGCCTTCTCCCTCACCTTTCCGTCCACCGCCTGGGGCCTGCGGTCCTTCGGCCCCTGGTCGCTGGTCTCGCTGCGCAGTGTGATCGCGGCCGTCGTCGCGGGGGGCTTTCTGCTGGCCCTGCGGGTCCCGCTGCCCGACCGGCGCCACTGGGGATCCCTGGCGGTGGTCGCGGGCGGGGTCGTGGTGGGCTTTCCGCTGCTGACGACGCTGGCGCTGCGGACCTCGACCACAGCGCACGCGGCCGTGGTGGTCGGGCTGCTGCCCCTGACGACCGCGGCCTTCGCCGCCGTCCGCACCGGCCGCCGTCCCTCGCGGATGTTCTGGCTGGCGGCGCTGGCCGGCGCCGCGGTGGTGATCGCCTTCGCGGTGTCGCAGAGCGGCGGTACGCCACAGGCCGCCGACCTCTATCTCTTCGGTGCCCTGCTGGTGTGCGCCGCCGGGTACACCGAGGGCGGGCGGCTGGCCGGGGAGATGCCGGGCTGGCAGGTGATCGGCTGGGCGCTGATCCTGTGCCTGCCGCTCGCCGTCGCGGGATCCGCCGTGGCGCTGTCGTACGAGCCGGTACGGCTCACCGCCCAGGGGGTGGCGGGGCTGGTGTGGGTGGCCTGCGCCTCCACCTTCTTCGGGCTGTACGTCTGGTACCGGGGCATGGCCGCGATCGGTATCGCCCGGGCGAGCCAGTTGCAGCTGGCGCAGCCGCTGCTGACGCTGGTGTGGTCGGTCGCCCTGCTGGGCGAGGAGCTGTCGCCCGCGGCCCCGGTGGCCGCGGCGGGGGTCCTGGTGTGCATCGTGGTCACCCAGCGGGCCCGTACCTGAGCCGCCGAAGGTGCCGCACCCGCAAAGTGCCGCATCCGGAGGGTGCCGTACCCACAAGGTGGCGTATCCGGAAGGTGCCGTACCGCACCCGGCCGTAGACTCGGAGACACACGGACCACCCGCCTTCGAGGAGGTCACTCCCGATGCGAGCAAACGTGGGCGACAAGCTGCTGGTGCACGGCAGGACCGTGGGCCATCAGGACCGGGTCGCCGAGGTCGTCGAGGTCCTCGGCGAGAGCGGCGGGCCGCCGTACCGCGTCCGGTTCGAGGACGACGGTCACGAGACGCTGATGTCCCCGGGTCCCGACACGGTCGTACGGCCCCACGAACCCGCGGCCTGAGACCGCCGCTCCGCCCGGCCCGGCGCGGAACCCCGACCCGGGCCGGGGCACGGGCGTGCTCCCGTACACCCTCGTACCGCTACGGCACTACGGCACCGTCACACGCGTCGGATAGTGGTCGGCCACCACCCGTGCCATCGCCCCGTTGCGGTCCGCCTTTACCTCCTTCGCCGAGAAGAAGCAGTGTCCGCGCACCTGCCCGTACTTCGCCGCGAAGGTGAGGTGCCGGGACAGCTCCGCCGGGTCCTGCCAGGGCGCGCCCTGGGCCGGGTCCCCCGCCTTGTAGAGCGCCTCGCCGATGTAGAGGTCGACGTCCGTGCCCTTGACCAGGGTGTTCCACCAGGGCACGAGCTTGGCGTAGTCGGCGGCGGAGTAGCCGATGTTCCAGTAGATCTGCGGGACGACGTAGTCGATCCAGCCCTCCTCGACCCAGGTACGGGTATCGGCGTGCAGATCGTCGTACGTCTCGATCCCGGCGCGGGTGTCGGAGCCGCGGGCGTCGGTCGTGGCGTTCCGCCAGACCGCGAACGGGCTGACCCCGAAGGCGACACCGCTCCTGGTGGCCTTGATCCGCCGGGACATCTCCTGGATCAGACGGTCGATGTTGTCGCGCCGCCAGGCCGCCTTGCTCGCGAAGCCGGCGCCGTGGCGGGCGAAGGTGGCGTCGTCGCCGAAGCTCTGCCCGGCGACCGGGTAGGGGTAGAAGTAGTCGTCGAAGTGGACGCCGTCGACCGGGTAGCGCCGGACCGCGTCGATCATCGCGTTCTGGACGAAGGCACGGACCTCGGGGACGCCCGGGTCGTAGTAGAGCTTGCCGCCGTACGGCAGGACCCAGCCGGGGTTGCGGCGGGCCGGGTGGTTCTCGGCGAGCCGGGTGACGTCGGTGTTCGTGGCGACGCGGTACGGGTTGAACCAGGCGTGCAGCTCCAGTCCCCGCCGGTGCGCCTCGTCGACGGCGGTGCCGAGCGGGTCCCAGCCCGGGTCGCGGCCCTGGGTCCCGGTCAGATAGCGGGACCAGGGCTCGTACGGGGACGGCCAGAAGGCGTCCGCGGCGGGCCTGACCTGGAAGACGACCGCGTTGAGCCGGCGCGCGACCGCGGTGTCGAGATGGGCGATCAGCTCCGCCCGCTGCTGTGCGGCGGTGAGTCCTGACCGGGACGGCCAGTCCCGGTTGGTGATCGTCGCCAGCCACATACCGCGGAACTCCGCGGCGTCCGCGCGTCGCCCCGCCGGGGGTCCGAAGGCCCGCCCCGGCCCGGCGGCCGCGTCGCCCGCGGTCGCCAGTCCGGCCGCCGCGCCCGCGGCCGCCATGAACACTCTCCTACTGATACGCCCCATGTGTACCTTCTCCGCCTTGCTCGTAACGTTCCACCCGATGTGTTCATATGGGTGCTGTGCCGTCGCACCCGGCCCGTGACCGTGACGGCGCCCACTCTCACCTGACCATCGTGCCCGGGATGATCCGGAGTACCGTCGTGAGGTCGAGGCGGGCGCCGGAACCATACGGGGAATCCCGCACAAAAGCAGCGAAAGGCACGAGGTGACGGAGTCAATGGCCGACATTGCACGCGTCGGAGTGGTGGGGTGTGGCCAGATGGGCGCGGGCATCGCGGAGGTGTGCGCCCGCAGCGGGCTGGAGGTGAGGGTCGCCGAGACCACCGGGGAGGCGCTGGAACTGGGCCGTACCCGGCTGAACAACTCCCTCACGAAGGCCGCCGAGCGGGGCAAGATCTCGGCCGATGAGCGGGACGCGGCGCTGGACCGGCTGAGCTTCACCACCGATCTCGGCGAGTTCGCCGACCGCGATCTGGTGATCGAGGCGGTCGTGGAGAACGAGCAGGTGAAGACCGAGATCTTCCAGGTGCTCGACCAGGTGGTGACCCGCCCGGACGCGATCCTCGCCTCCAACACCTCGTCGATCCCGCTGGTGAGGCTGGCGGTGGCGACGTCCCGGCCGGACCAGGTCATCGGTATCCACTTCTTCAACCCGGCCCCCGTGCAGAAGCTGGTGGAGCTGATCCCGGCGCTGACCACGTCCGAGGAGACGGTGAAGCGGTCCGCGGCCGTGGTGGAGCAGGTGCTGGGCAAGCACGCCATCCACGCCCAGGACCGTTCGGGCTTTGTGGTGAACGCGCTGCTGATCCCGTATCTGCTGTCGGCGATCCGGATGTTCGAGTCGGGCATCGCCAGCCGTGAGGACATCGACAACGGCATGGAGCTCGGGTGCGCGCACCCGATGGGCCCGCTGAAGCTGTCGGACCTGATCGGTCTCGACACGGTGGCGTCCGTGGCGGATTCGATGTACGCGGAGTTCAAGGAGCCGCTGTACGCCGCTCCCCCGCTGCTCCAGCGGATGGTGGACGCGGGGCGGCTCGGCCGGAAGAGCGGGTCGGGGTTCTACCCGTACGGCTGACACCCGGGCACGCCCTCGGGCGAAGCCGGTGACGACTGGGGTCGGGCGCCCTGCCGCCCGCCCCGGCCCGGTGGTCCGTACGCCCGTGCCGCGGGGGTTCAGGGCACGGATGCCACTGACCTCTCGCGGGGCTGCGCACGACCGCCGTCACCCACGACGCCGCCGGTCCCGGCACCGGCGGCCGGCGGGGCTCAGCCCAGCCGCATGTGATGCAGCATCAGCAGTCCGGCCGCCATATTGGCGGCCGGGACGCGGCCCCGGGCGATCAGCTCGGGGATCGCCTTCAGCGGGACCCACTCACGGCGCGAGGACTCGAAGTCGTCCTCGGGATGGCCGATGTAGGTCGCGTCCTCCGCCCAGTACAGATGGTGCCGGGCGTCGATGAGGCCGTTGGCGGGCTCCACGGTGAGCAGATGGCGCAGGGGGCCCGGCCGCCAGCCGGTCTCCTCCTCCATCTCCCGGGCCGCCGCCGCCTCGATGTCCTCGCCGTCCTCGACGACGCCCGCGGCCAGCTCCCAGCCCCAGCTGTCGGTGATGAAGCGATGACGCCAGAGCATGAGGACCTCGTTGTCCTCGTTGACGGCGGTCGCCACGGCGACGGCACGGAGCCGGATGAGGAAGTGGTCGAGATGCCGGCCATCGGGAAGTCGGACATCGGCCAGATTGACCCGGAACCAACGGTTCTCATACACAGTTTGTTCGTTGAGGTTCGTCCACTGCACAGTTCTGCCACCTTTCGGCGTGTAGGTGGCAACATCGCAGCAGTCGATCATTCTTAGCGGAATCGCCCACGGTCGTGGACCGGCCACGGTGACGCCGTACGGACCACAGCCGTACGGACCACAGCAGTACGGACCCGCAGTCGCAGGGGCCCCGTCGCAGGGACCGCAGCCGTACGGCACCGCCAGGGTTACGGCCCCCGGTCACAGCGGGACGCGCAGCGCCTCGTCGATCAGTCCCGCCGCGTCCTCCGCGCTGGCGCTGCCGCTGGCCAGCAGATGCTCACGGACCGCCCGGAGCCGGTCCCGCAGCCGCTGGGACTCCATGCCGCGGACCCGCTCCGTCATCTCCGCCGCCGTCGCCGCCGCCCGGTCCGCCTCGCCCTGACGCAGTTCGATCTGGCACAGCATCGCCAGCCGGTGCACCCGGCCCCGGTCGTGGGCGGGCGTCCCGGCCGCGGCGGACGCGTGCTCCCGGGCCGCGGTGAGATCGCCCAGGCTCAGCAGCGCCTCGGCGGCCTGCACATTGACCAGGCCGGGCTGGACGTAACCGGTCTCGTCCGGCTCGTCCCCCAGATGGATCCGCTCGGCCTCCGTCTCGGCGCGCCGGATACAGCGCAGGGCGGAGGCGTCGTCGCCGAGGTGGGCGTACGCCTTGGCCTGCATCGCGTACAGATCGGCGGAGAGCGCGGGAGTGATCTGCCCGCCCGCCGTCCGCAGGGCCGCCTCCGCGAAGGCGACGGCCTGCCGGTGCTCGGAGAGGAACAGCGACTGATTGACCAGCAGGGCGATCACATAGGCGCCGAGTCCCCGGTCGCCGCTGGCCTTGGCGAGGCGCAGGGCCTGGTGGAAGTAGCGCTGGGCCAGGCCGTGGACGTCGGAGTCGTAGGCGCAGATCCCGGCGACCGCGACGAGTCCGCCGGTCGCGCGGTGCAACTGCCGGCCGAGGGCGTCGCCGTACGAGCCCCGCAGCAGCGGGGCGGTCTCGGCGTTGAGGAAGCCGACGATCCTGGCCCGGGTCGCGACCCCGCCCGCCCGGCGGTACATCAGCTCGTAGTGGGCGCGGGCGGCGCGCAGCATGGCGACGTCGGCCATGGAGACCAAGGTCCGTCCCGCGCGGGAGACATCGGCGTCCTCCGGCGGGTTCTCCCACTCCCAGACCGGGATCACGGCGGGTGTGCCGGTGACGGCCGGGGCGTCGATGACGTGGCGCCGCTGCTGTTCGTCGGAGCGCCACAGGGCCGTGGCGCGGTCCACGAACCCGGAGATGGGCGTACCGGGCGGGGCGGTCTGCGTACCGTCCACGCCGAGCCCGATATCGCCGAGGGTCAGGGCGCGGCGCAGCCGTTCCGCGAGGACTTCGCAGATCAGGTCGGGCACTTGGCCGCGGGGGCGCTGGCCTTTGAGCCAGCGGGCCACGGCGGTGTGCTCGTAGCGCAGGGTCAGTCCTCTGGCCCGGCCGGCCTGGTTGACCCGGGCCGCGAGGCCCGCGTGGGAGATGCCCGCCTCGTCGAGGAGGGCGTCGAGCAGGGTGTTCGGCTGCATGCGGGCGCTCCGGGGGCTTCGGTCCGGTCAGCCTAGTCGACGGTGGATTCACACGGGGTGTGAACGGAATGCCAGCGCGGGGGCCCCGCGCGCGCTGCCGCCGCCCGGCCCGGGCCGCTTGACTGAGATGCCTCTCAAGGAGGCGGCCGGACCGCCGGCTCCCCCTCGTACAGTGCGGCGGTCCTCCACCGCGTCGTCTGCCCTGCTGATCTGCCCGACACTCCGCGGCAGGGCGGACGGCGCCGGCCGTACGGGCAGCCCTCGGAGTGCCCCTCCGCGGCGTGCGGCCGACTGGGCCCGTCCCCGCCCGGACGGGCCCAGCGCCGTTGGGCGGGCTCCGCCCGGGGAACGGGGAGAACCCTGGCCGCCGTTGCCGTCCGCGCCTTGCCGGTGGTTGCTCGCGCCGTTCCTCGCGCCCCCGGGTCGCTCCGCCGTGGCCCCGCCTGCCACGACCAGGGGTCGGAACTGCGCGGGCGGCGACGGCGGCGGCCGGGAACCCTATCCGTCGTGCGCGCCGCGCCGCGACGGGGCCATCGCCGGGAGGGCGTCCGGGCGGGGGTCCGTCCGGGCCGCGGGGATCGGGTCGCGGCTGTCGTTGCGGAGCAGCAGGAGTGCCACGTCGTCGTCGGGGCGGCCGCCGGTGTGGCGCAGCAGGGCCGACTCGATGGCGGCGAGCACCGCGGCGGGCGGGGCCGACGGCGTCCGCGTGGCGCGGTCGAGTTCGGCCTGGAGGGCGAAGAACCGGCCCCGGGCGTCGCGTGCCTCGACCGCGCCGTCCGTGTGCAGCAGCAGCGCTTCGCCCGGGGCGAGCCCCTCGCAGAGGTGCGGTTCGAGGCGGGCCGGGAGGGGGAAGGGACCGAGCGGCGGCAGGGGTTCGGCGGCGGCCAGCGGGCGGGCGCCGCCGGGGCCGAGCCGGTAGGGCCAGGGGTGGCCGCAGTTGAGGGCCCGTACGCCCCTGACCGGGCCGCCGCCGATCTCCAGCAGCAGGACGGTGACGAACTCCTCGGCGGGCCAGATCTCCGGCTCCGGTTCGCGGGGCGCCGCGCGTTCGTCGCGGGCGCGGTCGCGGAGATGGCGCTGGACGGCCCGGTCCAGCCGCCGCAGGACGCCCCCGAGGTCGGGTTCGTCGTACGCCGCCTCCCGGAAGCTGCCGAGCACGGCGGCGACCGCGCCGATCGCGGGCAGTCCGTGGCCGCGTACGTCGCCGATGACGGCGCGGATCCCGTAGGGCGTGGCCACGACCTCGTACAGATCGCCGCCGACGGTCGCGCCCCGGCTCGCGGAGAGCTGACCGGCGGCGAGGGAGAGCCCGTCGAGCCGCGCGGGCGGCGGGCGCAGCAGAACCCGCTGGGTGGCGTGTGCCACGGCGCGGGCCCGGCGCAGTTCACGGCGGAGCCGTCGGCGGCCCCGGAGGAGGAATCCGATGCCGACGGTGCACGCGGTGAGCAGGACGAGGCCCGCGAGGATCCGTTGGCCCGGACTCTCGGGGTGGTCGTGGGGCAGCACGACGCGCCCGACGAGGGCGGCGGCACCGCAGGCGAGGGGCAGTCCGAGGGCCAGCAGCCAGCGTCGCAGGGACCGGCGTTCGCGGGGCGCGGACCGGGCGGACCCGGCCGACGCGGCGGACCCGGCGGACATCCGGATCGCGCGCCGGCGCGCACGGAGGACGCGGCGCGCCGCCGGAACGGAGCGTTCGAAACTGCTGCGGATCATGCCGATGGTCCCCTCATAGGCCCTGCCCGGCGCTTCGGCCGCGCCCCGGCCGCGTCCTCGGGAGTGCTGTCCGGCCCGCGACCGGACGGGCGCTCCCGCGCGACACCGCCTCGTCCGTGACCGCGCAGTGGAACCCGCGCGGCCCGGAAGGGGCGGGGCGGGGGCTGTGCGGCCATGGCCAACGGCCGCGTCGATTGTGTCGATCACGCGGGCGGGAAAGGAACAGCCTGCCCCGTTCTCACTCGAACGAGCGAATGCCGTCGGACGCGGGGGCGGCCCTTCCGGCCGGACCCGGCGGAAGCACTTCCTCGGACCCCGCGACCCTGATGTCTCATCATAACCCGTACGGAGCACGGGTGTTGGGGTCCGGGTCGGCGAGGCAGCCGGATCCGGCGACGACGACGGCCGCGGTCGTGCCGCGCGGAGCCGGGCACCGGGCCGCGCGTCAACGGCGCTCCCCCCGATGACGTCGTCGGCGCGGGCGGTCGACCACCGCCGGATCCGGCACGGACGGGCGGGCCGTTGTCGCGCTTCGTCCCGTCGTGTCCGGGCGGCAGAAGGACGTCTAGGCTGCTCCGATGCCCGAACACGACGTAGTCCGCCGGTCCGCCCGGGTGCTGCTCTTCGACGAGCGGCACCGTCTTCTGCTGCTGCGGTTCCGTCTCGATCCCGATGCCCCCGGCGCCGGTCACGGCTGGTGCACCCCCGGCGGGGGTGTCGAGGAGGGGGAGACGCTCGCCGGGGCGGCGGCCCGGGAGTTGCGGGAGGAGACGGGGCTCTCGGTGCCGGCCGAGGCGCTGGGGGCTCCGGTGGCGTACACCTCGGGGTATGCGGATCTCGGGTGGGCCGAGGGGGTGTTCCGGGACGACTTCTTCCGGCTCGTGGTCCGGTCCCACCGGGTGGACATCGGCGGGCAGGAGGCGAACGAGCTGCGGTATCACGCCGGGCACCGCTGGTGGACCCGGGAGGAGCTGGCCGCCGGTGGCGAGACGGTGTATCCGTACGGTCTGCCGGATCTGACGGGCGATCTGCTCGCCGGACGGATCCCGGCGGAGCCGGTCCGGCTGCCCTGGCACCACTGAACGGACGGTTCCCGGTCGCGCGGGAACGCCTCGGCCCCCGGGAACCGGTCGGTTCCCGGGGGCCGTGGTCTCGCGTGGGCGTCAGACGCCGCGGAGGACCGCGCCCGCCGCCTCGGCCGCGGCGGCGATCGCCGCGTCGCGCGCGGCCGTGGCCTCCTCGACGGTCAGCGTGCGGTCGGGGGCGCGGAAGCGCAGGGCGTACGCCAGCGACTTCCTGCCCTCGCCGAGCTGCTCGCCGGTGAAGACGTCGAACAGCCGGATGGACTCCAGCAGGTCGCCCGCGCCCCGGGCGAGGGCGTGCTCGACGAAGGCGGCGGGCACCCCGGCGTCGACGACGAGGGCGACGTCCTGGGTGGCGACCGGGAAGGAGGAGATCCGCGGTGCGACGACCGCGCCCTCGCCGGCCCGCCGGACCAGGTCCAGGTTCAGCTCCATGGCGCAGGTACGGGCGGGCAGCCCGAGGGCCTTCACCACGCGCGGGTGCAGTTCGCCCGCGTGGCCGACGGAGGTCTTCACCCCGTCGATCACGACGGACAGCTCCGCGCACCGGCCGGGGTGCCAGGGGCCGTACCGGGCCTGGTCGACGGCGAGCTCGACGCCGGCCTCACCGGCGACGGTACGGGCCGCCTCGACGGCGTCCGCCCAGTCGGCCGGGCGGCCCTTGCCCCACCAGCCGGACTGCTCACGGGCGCCCGCGAGCACCACGGCGGCGTGCCGGGGCTGCTCGGGCAGGGCCGCGTCGAGTTCGGCCAGCTCCGCGTCGGCCGGGCGCCGGTCGACGGGGAGGGCGGGGGCCCGCCGGGGCTCGGCCGCCGGGTGGAAGACCAGGCCGGTCTCGAAGAGGGCCAGGTCGTGGCTGCCGCGGCCGTCGTTGCGACGGAGCGCGGCCAGCAGTCCCGGCAGCAGCGTCGTGCGGAGCGCGGGCTCCTCGTCGGAGAGCGGGTTGACGAGGGTGACGAGCCGGCGGGCCGGGTCGTCGGCGGCCAGGTCGAGCTTGTCGAGGACCTGCTCACCGATGAACGGGTAGTTCGGCGCTTCGACATAGCCCGCTCCGGCGAGCGCCCGTCCGACGCGGCGGTGCAGCCGCTGCCGGTCGGTCAGTCCGCGGCCGGAGGCGGGCCGGGGCAGCGTGGAGGGCAGGTTCTCGTACCCTTCGAGCCGCATGACCTCCTCGGCCAGATCGTTGGGCGCGGCCAGGTCGGGGCGCCACGACGGGACGGTGACGATCAGCTCGTCCTGGCCGTAGACGTCGCAGCCCACCTGCTGGAGGCGGCGGACGACGGTCTCACGGCCGTACGCGACACCGGCGACCCGGTCGGGGTGGTCGGCGCGCATGGTGACCGTGCGGGGCGCGGAGGGCGTGATGACCTCGGTGACGCCGGGCTCGGCGGTCCCCCCGGCGAGGAGGACCAGCAGATCGACGGTCCGCTGTGCGGCGGCGGCGCCGGCCAGCGGGTCGACGCCCCGTTCGAAGCGCCGGGACGCCTCGGAGGACAGCTTGTGGCGGCGGGCGGTCCTGGCGATGGCGACCGGGTCGAAGTGCGCGGCCTCGACGACCACATCGGTGGTGCCGCGGGCCACGCCGGTCTCCGGGTCGGTGACCGCGTCCGCGATCTCCGTGTGGGCGCCGCCCATGACACCCGCGAGCCCGATGGGGCCGCGGCTGTCGGTGATGACGAGGTCCTCGGCGTCGAGGACCCGGTGGGCCCCGTCGAGGGTCGTGATCTTCTCGCCGGACCGGGCGCGGCGGACCCCGATCGGGCCCTTGACGAGGGACCGGTCGTAGGCGTGCAGCGGCTGGCCCAGTTCGAGCATCACATAGTTCGTGATGTCGACCGCGAGGGAGATCGGGCGCATACCCGCCTTCTGGAGGCGGCGGCGGAGCCAGATCGGGGAGCGCGCCTCGGGGTCGACCCCCGTGACGGTGCGGGCGGTGAAGCGGTCGCAGCCGACGGGGTCGGCGACCTGGACCGGGTAGCCGTGGGCGTTGGGCCCGGGGACGTCGATCAGCGCCGGGTCGCGCAGCGGAAGGCCGTACGCGGTGGCGGCCTCCCGGGCGACGCCGCGCATCGACAGGGCGTAGCCGCGGTCCGGGGTGACGGCGATGTCGAGGACCTCGTCGTACAGCTCCAGCAGTTCGATCGCGTCGGTGCCGGGCTCGTACTCCGGCGGGAGCACGATGATGCCGTCGCTGCCGTCGTCGCCCATGCCCAGCTCGCCGGAGGAGCAGATCATGCCGCGGGACATCCGGCCGTACGTCTTACGCTCGGCGATCTTGAAGCCGCCGGGCAGCTCGGCGCCCGGGAGGACGACGACGACCTTGTCGCCGACGGCGAAGTTCCGGGCACCGCAGACGATCTCCTGCGGCTCGCCGGTGCCATTGGCCTGTCCGACGTCGACCAGGCAGTGCCGGATCGGCTTCTTGAACTCGGTCAGCTCCTCGATCGACAGCACCTTGCCGACGACGAGGGGGCCGGTGAGACCGGCGCCGAGCCGCTCGACGGACTCGACCTCCAGTCCGGCCGCGATCAGCTTCTGCTGTACGTCACGGCCGGTCTCCGCCGCCGGCAGGTCGACGTACTCCCGCAGCCAGGAAAGCGGGACGCGCATCAGATCTCCATCCCGAAAGGCCGGGTGAACCGGATGTCACCCTCGACCATGTCTCGCATGTCTTCGACGTTGTGGCGGAACATCAGCATCCGCTCGATGCCGAACCCGAAGGCGAATCCGCTGTACTTCTCGGGGTCGACCCCGCAGGCCACCAGGACCTTGGGGTTGACCATGCCGCAGCCGCCCAGCTCGATCCAGCCTTCACTGGAGCAGGTACGGCAGGGGCGGTCCGGGTTGCCCGCCGACTCGCCGCGGCAGACGTAGCAGACCATGTCCATCTCGGCGGACGGCTCGGTGAAGGGGAAGAAGTTCGGCCGCAGCCGGGTCTTCATGCCCTCGCCGCCGAACAGCTCCCGGACCATGTGGTCGAGGGTGCCCTTGAGGTCGGCCATGGTCAGGCCCTCGTCGATGGCGAGCAGCTCGACCTGGTGGAAGACGGGGGTGTGGGTGGCGTCCAGCTCGTCGGTGCGGTAGACGCGGCCCGGGCAGATCACATAGACCGGCGGCTCGCGGTCGAGCAGGGACCGGATCTGCACCGGGGAGGTGTGGGTGCGCAGGACGACCCCGGAGCCCTCGGTGGCCTCGGCGCCCTCGGCGCCCTGGACGAAGAAGGTGTCGGCCTCGCCGCGCGCGGGGTGGTCGGGGCCGATGTTCAGCGCGTCGAAGTTGAACCACTCGGCCTCGGCCTCGGGGCCCTCGGCGACCTCGTAGCCCATGGCGACGAAGACGTCCTCGATGCGCTCGGAGAGGGTCGTGATCGGGTGGCGGGCGCCTGCCGGGATCCGGTCGTACGGCAGGGTGACGTCGACGGCCTCCTCGACCAGCACCCGGGCGTCGCGCTCGGCCTCCAGTTCGGTCTGGCGGGCGGCGAGTGCCTTGTTCACGGCGCCGCGCGCCTGGCCGACCCGCTTGCCCGCCTCGGCCTTGGCCTGCGGAGGGAGGGCGCCGATCTCCCGGTTGGCGAGGGCGAGGGGCGAGGTGCCACCGGTGTGCGCGACCTTGGCATGGGCGAGCGCTTCGAGGTCGCCCGCGGCGGCGAAGGCGGCGACCGCCTCGTCCCGCATGCGCTCGATCTCTTCCGGTTTCAGTGCCTCGACCTCGACAGGGTCGTACGACTTATTGGGTGCCGACATCTCTTCCCGTGTTTCCGGTTGGCTTGGTGGACGCGGTCCCGCTCGGCGACGACGGACGCAGACGAAGGACGCAAAGGTGCCAAAGTCTGAGTCTAAACGTTCGGTAACCGGCGGCGGGGCGCCCGCTGGCGGGGTACGTCCCGGGACCCGGCGGACCGGGTCGGCGATGGTGGCCCGAGGGCGGCCTCAGCTCAGATGAGCGGGCGTGCCGACGGGCAGGATAAATCGGAACTCGGCACCGCCGCCGGGGCCCCGGCCGACGGTGATCGTGCCGCTGTGGGCCTCGACGATGCCCTTGACGATATAGAGGCCGAGACCGGTCCCACCGCGTTTGCTCCCCCGCCAGAAGCGGGTGAAGACACGGGCCATCGACTCCTCGGGGATGCCGGGGCCCTCGTCGGTCACGGTGACGGCCGTCCCTTCCTCGTCGTCGGCGCGCTGCGCCGGAGCCGGCGCCACGTCGATAGTGACGGTTCCTTCGCCGTGGCGCACCGCGTTTTCCAGCAGATTGCCGAGCACCTGGTCGACCTTGTCGGGGTCGGCCCACAGATCGGGCAGTCCTGGGCGGATCCGGACGGCGAAGCGGTCGGGGCTCCGCCCACTGGCTATATGGGCCTGGACGTGGCGGGTGACGGCGGCGGCGAT
The DNA here is from genome assembly GCF_042753905.1 of Streptomyces sp. NPDC059248. NCBI lineage: Bacteria > Bacillati > Actinomycetota > Actinomycetes > Kitasatosporales > Streptomycetaceae > Streptomyces > Streptomyces sp. NPDC059248. The sequence continues at coordinate 29,431 of NZ_JBHYZV010000073.1, forward strand.
GTCGACGGGCTGGCGGCGGACCTCCAGGCGTCCGGAGTCGATCCGGGAGATGTCGAGCAGCTCGGCGATCAGCCGGGTGACCCGGTCGGCGTCGGCGTCGACGGTCTCCAGCATCAGCCGCTTCTGGTCGTCGGTGAACCGCTCCCATTTCGCGAGCAGGGTGGCGGTGAAGCCTTTCACCGAGGTCAGCGGGGACCGCAGCTCATGGGCGACGGTGGCGATCAGCTCGGCGTGGCTGCGTTCGGTACGGCGCCTGGCCTCGGTACCGCGCAGGCTGACCACGAGGCGGCGCAGCGGGCCCCGGGGATGGTCGCGGACGTAGCGGGCGGAGACCAGGACCTCGCGCCCGCCCGGCAGCAGGAGATTCCGTTCGGGCTGGCCGACCCGGGTGACGAGTCCGCCGTACGGGTCGGTCAGCGGCCACCAGCGGCGGCCTTTGAGGTCCTCCAGCGGCAGGGCGCGCTCCAGGGGGAGCCCGATGGCGTCGGCGCGGGCCGTGGCGGTGATCCGTACGGCCGCGGCGTTGAAGCAGACGACCCGGCCGTGCTCGTCGGCGACGACGAGTCCGTCGGGGAGGTCGTCGGGGTCGATCGCGCCGGCTTCGGGATCGGTGGACGCGCACAGGAACGTCCCGTGCGTCTCCGCCGGCCTGCTCGTCCCGACCGCCATACCCGTACCCCCACCTCTCCGACCGCCGCAGTGGGCTCCCGGGCCCGTCACCCTACTAGCTCAAGGTGACGGTCCGGACCCCCTGCGCGAGTGCGCCCCCTGTACCACCCCTCTAGTTGATCCGCGCCCCGGATTCAGGAGTGTCCCGCGCGCTGGGCGCGGGCGGAGGCGTAGAGGCATACGGCGGCGGCGGTGGCCAGGTTCAGGCTCTCGGCGCGGCCGTGGATGGGGACCCGGATCACGGTGTCCGCGAGCGACCGGGTCTCCTCGGGCAGGCCCCAGGCCTCGTTGCCGAAGATCCAGGCGGTGGGACCGCCCATGGTGCCGGCGTCCAGTTCGGCGTCGAGGTCGTCCCCGGCGCCGTCGGCGGCGACCACCCGTACTCCGGCGCCCTTCAGGGCCGTCACGGCCCGCTCCACGGGGACGCCGACGGCGACCGGGAGGTGGAAGTGGGAGCCGACGGAGGCCCGGACCGCCTTGGGGTTGTAGAGGTCGACGGAGGCGTCGGTGAGGACGACGGCGTCGGCTCCGGCGGCGTCGGCGCAGCGGAGTACGGTGCCCGCGTTCCCGGGGTCCCGCACATGCGCGAGGACGGCGACCAGCCGGGGGCGGGCCGCGACGATCTCCTCGAAGGGGGAGTCGAGGAAGCGGCAGACCCCGACGAGTCCCTGCGGGGTGACGGTGGTGGAGATGTCCGCGATCACCGTCTCGTCGGCGAGATGGATCGCGGCGTCCGCGGCCCGGGCGGCGGCGACGATATCGGCGTACCGCTCGAAGGCTTCGGGGGTGGCGAACAGTTCGGTGAGCGTCGGCTCCCCGGCGGGCGTGCGGTGTCCGGCGGCCTCCCGGACGGCCTGGGGCCCCTCGGCGAGGAACAGCCGCTCCTTGCCGCGGAAGTTCCGCCGGGCCAGCCGCCGGGCGGCGGCGACGCGCGGGGAGCGCGGGGAGATGGTCTCGGGGGCGGCCATGGGCTCACTTTCCGGGGGGAGCGGTTCACCGCGGGACGGACGCGACGAACGGACGGGCGGGGACCGGACGGGCGGGGACCGGACGGGCAGGCGGGGCCTTCGACGGGGTCTTCGGGCGCGGGCCTGGGAGCACCCCTCGGCGGCTGGATCCCGGCGCCTCGGGCGCGGGCCGTGGCCCGCCGTACGGCATCACCCCAGGTTGGCGTGGACGCACACGGACCCGCAGGCCGGAAGGGCCTGCGGGTCCGGAGTACGTCGGTCGTCACCGGGTCGCGCGCACGGGCTGTCGCCCCGGTGACGAGCCGGTGACGGGACGATCACGCCGCGATCGGCGTCGATCAGGCGGCGGCCTTCGGCGCGTTGACGTCGGCGGGCAGCGCCTTCTGCGCGGCCTCGACCAGCGCGGCGAACGCGTTGGCGTCGTTGACGGCCAGCTCCGCCAGGATCTTGCGGTCCACCTCGATGTTGGCGGCCTTCAGACCCTGGATGAGACGGTTGTACGTCATCCCGTTCTGACGGGCGGCGGCGTTGATCCGCTGGATCCACAGCTGACGGAAGTCGCCCTTGCGCTTCTTCCGGTCGTTGTAGTTGTAGACCAGGGAGTGGGTGACCTGCTCCTTGGCCTTGCGGTACAGGCGCGAACGCTGACCACGGTAGCCACTGGCCTGCTCGAGAATCGCCCGGCGCTTCTTGTGGGCGTTGACTGCCCGCTTGACGCGTGCCACTTGTTAACTCCTTGTAGCGGGGTCGTGCGTGCGGCGGCACGACCCGAATTCGTATAGGTCCCGGTCCCGGTGTCCACTCCCCGGCTCCGTCTCCGTCCCCGTCACGACGGGGCGGCCGGCGGCCGGGGGCGACATCACTTGCCGAGAAGCTTCTTGATCTTCTTGGCGTCGCCGGGAGCCATCTCCGCGTTGCCGGAGAGGCGGCGCGTCAGCGTGGACGGCTTGTGCTCGAGCAGGTGGCGCTTGCCGGCGCGCTCACGGAGCACCTTGCCGGTGCCGGTGATCTTGAAGCGCTTCTTGGAACCGCTGTGCGTCTTGTTCTTCGGCATCGCGCCGTCTTCTCCTCGTCAGTGACGCTCTCCCCCGGTGCGCGGGCACCGGGCACGCGGGAGCGTCCAGTTCGTCTTGTACGGGTCCGGGGGGAACCCGGGGCCGCCGATGGCTGCCCCTCGGGTCACCCCTCGGAGGGCGTCTCGGCCGGGGCGTCGGCCTCGACGTCGGCAGGGGCCTCGGCGCCGTCGGCCGGAGCCTTCGGGTCCCGGCCCGCCTTACGTGCGGCCTGGGCCTCACGCGCCTCGGCCATGGCCTCGGTCTTCTTCTTGTGCGGACCGAGAACCATGATCATGTTCCGGCCGTCCTGCTTCGGGTTGGACTCGATGAAGCCCAGTTCCTCGACGTCGGACGCGAGCCGCTGGAGCAGTCGGAAGCCGAGCTCGGGGCGGGACTGCTCACGACCACGGAACATGATCGTGATCTTGACCTTGTCGCCCTGCTTGAGGAACCGGACGACGTGACCCTTTTTGGTGTCGTAGTCGTGCGGGTCGATCTTCGGCCGGAGCTTCATCTCCTTGATGACCGTGTGCGCCTGGTTCTTGCGCGCCTCACGGGCCTTCATGGCCGACTCGTACTTGAACTTCCCGTAGTCCATGAGCTTGCACACGGGCGGCCGGGCGGTCGCCGCGACCTCGACCAGGTCGAGGTCGTACTCCTGAGCCAGCTCGAGGGCCTTGGCGAGCGGGACGATGCCCACCTGCTCGCCACTGGGACCGACAAGCCGTACTTCGGGAACGCGAATCCGGTCGTTGATGCGGGGCTCGGCGCTGATGGATCCTCCTAAGTAGCACCGCGCGGCCGACTGGCAGACGGCCGCGAGCGTCTGTTTGGTAAGACCAACCGCACGGGAACAGCAAAAATGCCCCGGGACGGACACAGGCGGCAGCTCCTGGAATACCGGAGCACCGCCGCGACAGTCGCGGGGCGCGCTTCGGGCGGCTCCATCGTCCGTACGGAACGATGGGGACCGCCTGACCGGTGACCCGCCGCTCCGGGGAGCGGCCAGGTGGGAGATCGGAGCCTCCACTTGTGGGCCGGGCACAGATGTGTCCGGCCGGTCGTCACACAAGGTTAGCAGCTTCGGGGGGCCGGTGCTAACCGGTGGCCCCGGCGAGGCCGTCCGGAGCGGGGCATATCGTAAGCGTCATGAGTGACGCGACCCCTGTCCCCGGCTCCGCCGCCCCCGGCGAGTCTTCTCCCGAATCGCCCGACTTCGACGCCATGGCCCGCGATATCGCGGAGGTGCCCGCCGTCGAGGTGATCGTCACGGTCGCGGTCAACCTGATGAGCGCCGCCGCGGTGAAGCTCGGTCTCACCGAGGAGGGCGACCGGTACAAGGACCTGGACGAGGCGAGGAAGCTGGTGCACGCCCTGGCCGGGCTGCTGGACGCGAGCACGACGGAGGTCAGCTCCTTCCACGCCGCGCCGCTGCGGGACGGCCTGAAGTCGCTCCAGCTCGCCTTCCGCGAGGCATCCCTGGTCCCGGACGAGCCGGGCCAGGGCCCCGGCGAGAAGTACACGGGCCCGGTCTACGGCTAGCCGTATCGGTCGTACGCCCCCGGAATCCGCTGTTCCGCCCGGGGGCGTTCGGCTGTCCGGCGGCGGCCCGGCCGCGGTGGTTCAGGCGTGGGCGTCCCGGGCCCGTACATAGAAGGGCTCACCCGGCGGGGTCGCCCCGGTCGGCAGCAGCGCCAGGTCGAGACCGCGGACCAGGCGGGCCCGCAGCGCGTCGTGGCCCGCGATGCCCCGGGCCACCCGGCCCGCGGCGTCGGCGGGCACGGCGTCGTCCGCGAGGACGAGGGCGAGCGTCCCGTCGGTGCCGTCGCCGGGCAGCAGATGGACCCGGACGACGGCGGGCTCGGCGGCCATCACATCCCGTACGGCCGCCGTCACGGCCGGGTCGTCCAGCGGATCGGTGCTGGTCCGGCCCTCCGCTACGGCCCGCAGCGCGGCACCGTTGAGCTGGTACGGCACCGGCCCGGCCAGATCGATGACGAGGGTGTCGGCCTTCTCGTGGGCGAGGGCCGAGAGCGCCTGCCGGAGCGGTACGGCGACGGGCCGGGCCGCCGGGTCCCAGCGGGCGAGGGTCTCCATCGACGTGAACGCGGGCAGCGCGCGCCGGTCCCCCGCGGTGAGCGTCGGTACGGCCATGTCGCTGGTCTTCTCGCGCCGCAGCCCGTTCTCGTCGGTCTCGACCTCGCCCAGCACGGCGACGACGGGCACCAGCAGCCGGGCTTCCGCGAGGGCGGCGAGTACGGGTCCGTGCGCCGTCCGGTCCTCCGCCCAGGCGGCGAGGGCCGCCGTGAGCCTCGGGTCGGCTGAGCCGTCGTCGTCGGAGAAGCCGGGGTCGGGGATGTTCTTGAGCGCCACGCGTCGAGCCTAGTCCCGCACGACCGCCGCCCGGGCACGGGGTGCCGGTCGCGGGACGCGGTCTGGCTAGCCTGACGGGCATGGTCGAGAACGCGGGGGTACGGCTTTCGGTGGCCGTGGGAGCGGCGGATGGGGCGAATGCGACGGATGCGGCAGGGGGCGGCGCCTGGTACGGCGGCGGCGCCGATCTCGGCTATCCGTCGGCGAGCGTCGTGAAGGTCTCCGTCCTGGCCGCGCTGCTCCGGCGCGGCGGGGAGCTGGACGCCCGGCGGCGGGCGTGGGCACGGGCGATGATCGTCCGCAGCGACAACGACGCGGCGACGGCCCTGTGGCGGGAGCTCGGGGGTCCCGGGGCGCTGGACGAGGCGTACGCGGAATGGGGTCTTACCGGGACGTACGCCGATCCGGCCTGGGGTCTGACCCGGACGACCGCGCGTGACCAGCTGACCCTGCTGCGGACGGTGTTCCGGGAGCGCCCGTACGCATATCTGCGGGAACTGATGGGCCGGGTCGTACCGGATCAGGCGTGGGGGGTGTCGGCGGCGGCCGGCGGGCCCGCCGGAGCGGACGGCTGGGCGCTGAAGAACGGCTGGATGCCGATGCGGGCGACGGGCCTGTGGGTGGTGCACTCGGTCGGGCGGGTCGGCGGGCGGGCCGGCGGGCGGCTCGTGGTCGTCCTGTCGGACGGGCATCCGTCGAAGGAGGCGGGCATCGCCCGGGTCGAGGAGGCCGCGCGGCGGGCCGCGGGTGAGGGCGGCTGGTACGGGGCTGGGCACGCCGGCTGAGCGGGCGGGCTCAGAGGCTCCGGGGGCGCGTCCCCCGCCACAGGACGACCGCGATCGCCAGGACCAGCGCGCCGACGCCGCCGACCAGGGGGGCGAGCCACGCGGCCGGTTCGGGTTCGGGCTCCTCGGGCTGGGGGCCTTTGCCGAAGTACTTTCCGGCGTACCCGGCCGTGGCCGCCTTGGGGTCCCCCGGCCGGAGGGATCCGGCGGCCTCGATCGCGGCGGCCGGGTCCACGGTGCCGTAGCCGCGGGAGTCGTCCCGGCCGGACTCGGGCCGGTCCCTGGCGGTGTCGATGAGGAGCCGTTTGATCTGGGCGGGGGTCAGATCGCCGTGGGCGGAGCGGACGAGGGCGACGGCCCCCGAGACGAACGCGGCGGCGGCGCTCGTGCCCCAGCCCTCGTAGTACTTGCGGTCCGGGTCGGGTATCACGATGTCGACTCCGGGCGCGGCGACGGTCGCGTACCACCGCCGGGTGGAGAAGGAGGCGCGGTTGCCGAAGCGGTCGACGGCGGTGACGGCGATGACGCCGGGATAGGCGGCGGGGTACGAGATCCGGTCGCCCTTCTCGCCGCCGTTCCCGGCCGACGCGACGACGACGGCGCCCTTGGCGAGCGCGTACTGCACGGCGGCGTCCTCACCCGGTTCGGGGTGCGCGGACTCGCTGTCGTCGCCGAGGGACAGGTTGATCACGTCGGCGCCCTGGTCGGCGGCCCACCGGATGCCCTGGGCGAGGGCCGTGCCGCGGGACTTGCGGGCCTTCTCGCGGGCCTGGTCGCCGCCTTCGAGGATGACGCGTACGGGCAGGATCTTCGCCTCGGGCGCGATGCCGATGACTCCGGACTCGTTGCCGAAGCCCCGGCCGTGGGCGGCGACGATCCCGGCCATGGCGGTGCCGTGCCGGGCCCAGGCCCGGTCGCCCCGGGCCGCGCCGAAGCCGATGAAGTCCTTGCCGGGCAGGACGTTGTCCCGCAGGTCGGGGTGCTGGTCGTCGACGCCGGTGTCGAGGACGGCGACGGTGACGCCCGCGCCCTTGGTGGTCCGCCACGCCTCGTCCGTGTTGAGGGCTTCGAGGCCCCATTGCTGGACCCTTATGCCGTCGGCGCGGGCGGGTACGGCGGGCAGCAGCGTGAACGCGCCGGCCGCGGCGAGCGCGACGGCGCGGTGCCGTCGCCGCCGGCTCCGGGCCGCCCGCGCCGCCCGTCCCGGGCGCGCCGCCCGGGCCTCGTCCGGAGGCTGGATCGGGGTCACTTCTGGTCCTTCGGTGGCGGGTTGAGCGCCGATCGCAGGGCCCGTTCGGCCCCGGCGGCGAGTCCGGCGGCCTCGTGGCCGAGTCCGGCCTGCGCGATCGGGGCGGTCGACTTGGTGTCCCGGGCCGCCCCGGCGGGCTGCGGGGCGTCGGCGGCCCGGCCGTCCGCGAAGCCGGATACGGCGAAGACGACCACGGGCGCGTCGGGGAGCACCTTCAGGGACCAGCTGGCCCGCTGCCGGGGGCCGAACCGTTCGGCGACGGTGCCGCGCGCGCCGTAGGCGCGGGGCAGCAGGTCGGGGCGCTCGTCGAGGCTCTGGGCCTCGACGCGCTGGGCGAGCGCGGCCATGTCGTGTTCGTCGGCGCCGGTGAAGACGAGGCCGACGGTGGTCACATGGGTCGCGGTGGCGTCGGTGTAGGTGGCGCGTACGACGCGGGCACAGCCCGCGGTGACCAGGGTCGTGGCCAGCCCCGGGTCGAGGGCGGTCGGACAGTCGCCGTCCGGTGCCACGGCGATCCTGGTCCAGACCCGGTCGGCCTTGCCTGGCCCGGCCTTCTCGCCGCGCACGGTCCGGGGGAAGAGCGCGTCGACGGGGGCGGTGTGCCACAGCTCGTGGGCCCGGTCGTAAGCGGAGTCGCCGGCGCCGCCCGCCCCGGCGCCGCTGGTGAGCGCGCCCGCGGTGGCGGCGCCGCCGACGAGCCCGAGCCCGAGTACGGCGCAGACGACGGCGGCGCCGGTCCGCGCGGGCCGCCGGGCGGGTACGGGCCGCAGCCTGGCGGTGACCTCCGAGTACGCCTCGGGCGGCGGGGCGGGAGGACGCGGCCGTACGGCTGTCACTTATACACATCTCACGCT